>NZ_JCACKO010000001.1:0-89965 GCF_059505445.1 Brasilonema angustatum
AGACTTTGAGCCAAGAAATTTATTTCTTGGCGGACGAAAAGTATGGTGCAAGATCTAAGTCAACCTCTTTCTTACTAGGAAAGGGGCTGACAACAGCAGACTTCTCGTCAAAAGACGATAAAAATCCACCTACACACGCCGTAGGTGGGGTTTTGTGCATACCATTGGTTAAGAAAAATGCTTCTTTTATTTAACCGTGCAATGTGCTTCGTAGCTCGTATTCAGTCCCTTTCCTAATGAGTTTCTGCGTCGCCGGCAGCGCTTTAAGTCCTAAATAATGACCTTTGCTTCTAAGCATTTGGTCAATTTCATCACGCTTTTCTAAATACTGCTGTTCAAGTTCGATAAATGGCTCTAAAGCCTGTCTTATCTCATTGGTATTTTGTAGTAATTGCAGATGCTGATTTAAATCTTGTATCCGCTTTTGTAGCGGAGGTATCTTTATTTCTACATCTACAAGCATTGCTTGATATTTCGATAAATTGAAATTGAGTAGTGATATAGATTTTTCGAGTTCAAGACACTTTCTGGCGCGTTCATCGATATCACCAAATATATCATATTCGACTTTGCGGAGTTTTTCTTTTCTTTCACTAATATCCAGTCGTATACTTGCTATAGTCCTTTCAATTTGGCTTTTCTGGGCTTCTAGTTCATTAAGTGTTTCGTGCATATTTTCTAAATTCATAACCGCCTGCTCCTGATTTTCTATCTGATACATCTCTTTTTCGACTATGATAAACATAAATATTTTCTAACTCCTAAGCATGGAAAATTCTACATTAATAGGGTTTACGCACGAACAACGTAACCATAGTCCGCAGCGACCTTTGGGAAGTGATAGCTAGCCCCTTTGGGGGCGCTGCGCAAACGCTGCTGCGCAAAGCGCAGATCGCAACCCACTATTTTTAGTAGTGCGTAAGTCCTAATAAATATATGTGATAACAGTACAAAAGCACTACAAAAGTAGTGATTGATTGTTTATTCTGTTATTTCATGTTCACGGATAATCTCTACAAATTACCGTGACACGTTAGACTTCGTGTCAGTTGTAGGGTAAGGGGTAAGGGGAAAAGAATATAAAAAAACCTTTCTCTTTTAACCTTTCCCCTTTCCCTAAGAAGTGCAAAAGTAACTTTTGCAATCTTGTCTATTTTTTGCTTGTTTATTATTCCACACTTGAATTTTGATGATGGACTTTACTTTTAAAACATTTTCAGCTTCTGCTGATTCTACTCAGATTTAGAATTCCCTGATTGGTAACTTAGGTAGTGGCAGTACCGGGATTTTAACCTAGCTCATATGTGTCAACTTAACGTTCACGTCTTTATTCCACGTTGATTTGACCCCACCCCCCTTCGGGCGATCTGCCAAGGGCAGCAGCGTTTGCGCAGCGCCCCCTTAGGGGCTAGCTATCGCTCACCGCGCGCGTCACCCTAGTTACCACACAAAAGTACACTTACAAGAACTATCTCCAAAATCGAGCAATTGATCTGGCGGACTAACGTCCGCCAGATCAATTGCTTTCGGCTTTTGTGTGTGCCTAAAATTCTGCTCACGCAGCATGAATGAAGCTTGAGAGCCAATAAATTTAGTTCCCAGTTCCATGAACTGAGCTTTCAACTCTATAGATTTCGCGAGATTTTCACTGAACTGAGCTTGCAACTTTCTAGATTTCGCCCGAATTTCAGGAGATTGCTCTCTCACCATTTGAGATTTAGCCCTATTTTCAGTAGCTTGCTTTCTCAGCGCTACGCTCTGAATTTGATATGCCTGATTATTGGTAGGCATACAATTGCCTGGAGCGCTTATCAAAAGTTTTGGAGAATTTGATTTTTCTTTCTGCTCTAACTCTTGTGGTTCGACAGTCGAATTATAAATAGCGCT
The DNA here is from genome assembly GCF_059505445.1 of Brasilonema angustatum. Classification (NCBI taxonomy): domain Bacteria; kingdom Bacillati; phylum Cyanobacteriota; class Cyanophyceae; order Nostocales; family Scytonemataceae; genus Brasilonema; species Brasilonema angustatum. Next base: position 1,888 of record NZ_JCACKO010000001.1, read on the forward strand.
AAGGAGTGTTGCTAAAGTTTCACCAATTATCGGCTTTTTACTGACCAAAATTTCTTTAACTAATTTTTTCGCCGAATTAAGTGTTAGGCACGGTGAATTAAGTGCAGTTAACAAATCCTCGTTTGTATCACGCAACTCTTGCTGTATCTCTTGCAGTTCTAATTCTTTGTAGTACAGCAGTTGCTTGAAACTTTCTACTTGCTCGCACAAAAGCTCTAGTGTCTCTTCCATTTCTGGTCTTTCACTATAGTTAAGCTCAAGGGATCTTATTGTCACACTAGCTTTGTGTTGAGTATTTTCGCTTTGAGCACCTGTCTGAGCAGATTGACTGATTTTGGTAATAATTTTTTCTATAAGTTCTATAGTATCGGATAATACGCTCAGTTCCAGAATGTTCTCATCTTCGCTATTATTTGCCCCTGATTGTAAATCTTCTAGGGATCTTGACTTGGAGTCGCCGTTTAAAGAGTCCATACACTGTGGTAGCAAGCTTCTTAAATTATTTTAGCCAAAGACATAAGCTTTGGATCACGCTTCTGACTTGCATAAAATACACGCCTGCGGTAGAGGCAAAGGCTAGCCCTAACGTGTCAACAGGTTCAAGCCTTGATTCGGTGTTGATTTCACCCGTGCATTTGTATGGGTATTCTAATTCTGGATTGATAGTAAATCGTGTAAGTCGTCCTTGAGCACTGGGGTTTATCCGTACCCAGTGCTTTTTTATTTATCCAATTCTAATTATATTTTCCTGGGTATTCTAATTTTGAGTAAGAGTTGTTGCCTTTAAGCACTGGAGAACAGGGATACTCCAGTGCTTTTCTAATTTTTGTTATCTTACGTATACTTCTGCTCATAAGGCATGCATTAACATAGGCTATTTATTCAGCTTCAGTCGATTTTGAGCAGTGTTTATAACATCTTCTGTTACCTCATATATCACTAGCGGACTCCGCGCCGCAGGAGTTTAAGGCTCATATCTTGTACTCCTGGCAACAACCGCCTAGGGTTTAAACCCCAGTCTGATAGTAAAAGTCGTCTAAAGACGACTGCATAAGCCTTTGATATCATGTCCGGTTAAAGACTTATCATTAAAATCGCTTTCAGCAGGGAGCAGGGAGAGAGGCTTTTACGATTTTCGCACACATCCTCACTAATAATAACTAATCAACCGGACTTGATATGAGTCTACTTTAGTAGACTTGGACTGTGAGCCTCGGAATTGATTCCGAGGCGGACGAGGTTGGATTCTTGAGAATGGTGCAAAATCTCTGTTACGGGGGGTCTGTCTCAATTGCAAGCTTCCTGAGAAATCGTATAAGTAATCATTTTTGCGAGATTGGTATGTTTTCTCTAAAAGTGGGTAATATAAGCTTGCTCTCATAGTATTTTTACAAAGTTAGCTGAAGTTGAAATACTGGTTTAGAGGTATTTGGAACCGCAGATGTAGACGCTCTCTGGGCGACTTTCCGCAGAGTATGCAGATAAATTATCTGTGTGCAAAGTTCGTGCATCTGCGGTTTTTTTATGAGAAGTTTTAGCAGTCAACTACTTATGTTTCACTATGGTTGGAGATTAAAGAAAATCAAGAGGTTTTATAGACAAATTCGTAAAATATTTGTATCTACAATTAAAAAACAAATTCTTCGGCTATTACGGGCAATACTAGTCAATAATAAAAAACAACAGTCAAGTGTGAATGCTGGTTTTGTGTTACCAACTGTCGCAATGGTAGCATTGGTGGTTGTGTTAATAACAACTGCTATTTTATTTCGGTCTTTTGAAAGGGCAAAAAATGCTAGTAATGTCCGAGTGAATGAGGCTGTTCTGAATGCAGCTAACCCTGCTATTGAAAGAGCAAAAGCAAAAATAGAACAGTTATTTAGAGATTCTAGGTTAGAGTCCTCAATTCCTTCAGATTTTTCACTTGAACAAGTTATCAATAATAACCTTAACCAATTTACTTTTGGTGATGAGATACAGTTAAAACTTGTTCAAGGCGACGATACTCTACAAACTGTTTGGAAATATCCTGTAGATACGGACAATAACGGTAAGTTTGATAGTTACACTCTCTATGGTATTTACTTTCGGACTCCAACTAGTAATCAACCCGGAAATTTCTTAAAAGCAAGAACGCAACCGATGGACACAGGTACTGTTGGTAACGAATGTCAAAATTTAGCTACCACTAGCGCGAACTTAGTAAGTGCCAATGGTTGGTATCAAGTCGGTGAAAAGCTAAAAAAAAGTATTTTTGTTTATACTACAACTGTGCCAATCACAGATTTAACAATATTAAATACTAATAAATATGAAACATTTAGAGGTAATAAAGGCTTTGTCGCTCTAGAATATCAGCAAGACCGAGAGCAAGAAAGAATACCCCTCACTAACAATGCGGTTGTCTATGAAGATGATTTAGAAATTGCTTCTGAAGAAGGCATCAGTCTAAATGGACGTGTCTTCACAAATGGTAATTTGCTAACAACAAGACTGGCTCAGCCTATCAAGTTATATCTAGTTAGTAGTCCTACATCATGCTATTTCAAAGAGGTAAATAGCAAAATTATTGTCGCTGGAAATGTAATAGATAGTAGAGTAACAGACAATTCCAGTCATGGTGATGTGCAAGTAGATTTATTTGACCAATCTTATGTACCTAACAGCACAATTGAAAGTGATGTGATCAATAACACAAAGAAAACTGTACCTACATCTGTTTACGGAAACACGGCAGCTTATAATGATGAGGGGTATGCAAAACGAATTGACCGGTTAGTGCAAGCAACAAATAGTGCATATCCAAATAACGCAGACCTTCCTGATGAAGTGCAACAGGAAATAGAACGAGATTTAGCAGAGGACTACACTTTAGATGCTGTTAAAGTTCGTGATAAAAAGCTAAAAGCTTACTTTAAAAAAAGGACACGTCGTGTTCCATACGCCGAAATACCACAAGGTAGTAATCCACTAAAATATCGAAGTTACGACTATGAAACAAATAGTCCTCTTCAAGGAAATAGAAACTCTTTAAGGCCAGTGGATGAATGGGTGTTTACCTTCAATCCTGCTGATGGTAAAACGGCTACGAATTATGCCGAAATAGGAATAAAAGATAACGGAAGTAAACTTTATCTACCTGCAACAGAACCAGTAGAACAAGCAAAAGCAGATAAAGAGCAAAAAATAGGCGATCGCATTTTAGTTGGCAATAATTTACCTCAATTATGGTATGACACAACCAAAGGCAAATTTCTCAGTTCACCAGACGAAGGACAGACTATTACTGGTAAGGAATGGGATGTTGATAAGAACGGAAAGAATAGCACTGTTACTCGTAAGCGCTTCTCTCAAGCATACCAGTTAGAGGATTTAGGAGCGACAAACCGAGACGAATTTTGGGAAAAGTCAGCAGCACAAAAACCCCAAAGTTCTCTGGATGTCGTCGGGGGTTTGCGAGTTGTCACAGGTGCAGGAATTTACTTATCTAGCCGTTACACTTCTGGTGGCGGTAGTGCTCAATTTGCTAATGCGATCGCAGATCCAAAACTAGATACCATAGCAGATCCACCAGATACTATGCCCGATGAGAAGACACCTTATCTACGAATGCGGGCTACAGCTGTTTATCACTACCAAGATGATTCCTATAATCCAAAGATTCCAACCGACTATCAAAAACCAATTGCTTGTGTCAGCAGCTATTACAACCCCACAAATAGCACAACAGCCAGAAACCAGAAAGATTTACCAGACGTTAGCTTAAGAAATACAAACAGAGACTTAACTGGGCTACCGAATGTTAGTAATAATCCGGGTGACTCTAACAACGGTGTTGTCTACTCAGCTTCATCTTTGTCAACCACAGGTTACGAGAATGTGCTGAATTACCAAGCAAAGCTGAAATACTCAAATGGACGCTTGGTGAATAAACCACTACAGGATGCTTGGAAAAAAATCACAACTAGTCAGCCTCTTACCCTTGCAGAACAATCAACAGTTGACTCTGCGATTTGCGCCTTGAAGATTTTAGACGGTACTATTGGTAATCCCACAGATACTGTTATTCCTCATGGCGCTATTATGGAAACTGCTTTTCTTGATGCAAGAGAGATTAAAACAGTTGAATCGCGTGAACCGTTAGAAATTCGCGCCACTATCTTAGATTTGGATTTGTTACGCAGAAAATCAAAAAGTGGTGGTGAGTTTCTATTTCCAAATAGTGGAATTATTTACACCACTCGTGATGATGCACTCCCCGACGATAGTGAACCCAACAATTTAGATGTTAGTGCTACTGACTTCAAATTAGATTCAACTCGCCGACCAAATGCCATTATGCTGATTAACGGCAGAGACTTAAGCCGTAATGCTACCTATAAGCCAGAAGAAAAGGGACTCATTTTAGTATCTAACCTGCCAGTTTACATCAAAGGAAATTTCAATATTCACACCCAAGAAGAGTTCACAGACAACTCCTTAAAAGGAGAAAAGGACTGGAGTAATAAATTCTACGCGCGTCAATCACTGAATTCTAACTTCGGCTGTCGCCCGAATCAGTTTCCTGATTGCAACACTGGTGAAACTTGGCGTTCAGCATTAGTTGTTGCTGATGCAATTACAGTTTTATCTGATAATTTCCGCTTCGGTTTTCGCGAAGAGAGAAAGGGGGACTACAAGATGCAAACCGCCACAAATACAGAAACAAATCTCATATTTGCTCAAGGTAACACGCCGGGACGCCCAACAGAAAGCAATGGTGGTTTGGAAAACTTTGTACGTTACTTAGAAAACTGGAAAGGGATAAGCCACACAGTAGCTGGTTCTTTTATCCAATTTAAACACAGTAACTATGCCACTGCTCCTTGGCAAACAGTTATTGATGGAAGCAATCCTTCCAATTCAAATCTAAGTCGTACATCCTTCTTTACTCCACCCAACCGTTTATGGAGTTATGATACCGCTTTGCTGAATCAGCCACCTGACTTATTCTCTCTACACTTTACAACACCCGCAACAAACAAGCCGAATGAGTTTTACAGAGAAGTCGGACGAGACGATGCTTGGGTAAAAACTTTGTTGTGTGCTCAAGATCCTAATGGTAACTACACCATTACCCAAGATCAACGCGGTACGTGTTCTTAAATCAGTGAATAGTGATAACTGATAACTGTTAATGTTATGATTCACCGAAAACAGCAACAAGCATCTTTATCTAGTCAGTCAGGTTTTACCATCATTGAATCATTAATAGCAGTCGTTGTTGTTGGCATATTACTAGTGGCGATCGCACCTCTTATTATCTTCTCTGTCGCAACACGGTTACAAGCAAGACGTATTGAGTTAGCAACTAACGCTGCTCAAACTTATATTGATGGCATTAAATCAAGCACAATTCCACCACCACCCATCATAACGAACAGCGCGGCAACAACGACCGATTCACCTTCGCCAGATGCACCATCAGGAACCCTAACTTGTCCTACAACTGGAACTGGCTTATGCGAAATCTCTCCTGCAACTCCATCATCTCAGTTATATTGCGTAGATGGAGATACGGGAGGTTGTACAAGTGATAACTTCAAAGACATGATTGTTCAGGGATTTGGGTATAACCCAACTTCCAATAATGCCGAGGATGGCTATAGATTGGGGTTACGAGTGTACAGAGCAGACGCTTTCAATAAGCCTAGCATCACATTGAAGGCATTGAAAGACCCAGACATTAAACAAGCACAAACTTTCACTAAAGGGACAGGTTTAATATCCATCCAAGCACCTTTAGTAGAAATGACAACAGAAATATCAAGTAAAGTAACAACATTTAGTGATTTCTGTCAGCGCCTGAAACCTCCTGCTACTAATCCTAATCCTAAGTCTCATTGCTAAGTCTCGGTAACTATTCCGAGCAAATCAATATTATGAATTTATTATGGCTTTTCATTAAGCAGTTAAAGCTTTTTCGCCAGAAAAATAAATGTGATGGCTTTACCTTGATTGAGTTACTGGTAGGCATCATCATCGCTACTCTTGTTATCACACCTTTGCTAGGATTCATGATTAACATTATGACAACTGATCGACAAGAGCAAGCAAAGGCAGATACCGAGCAAGAAATCAAAGCAGCACTTGATTATATTGCGCGGGATTTACAGCAGTCAGTCTATATATATGATGCTGATGGCATTAATGCAATTAGGCAGCAACTACCAAGGTATGGTTATAAAAATAATTATTTTCCTGTTCTTGTCTTTTGGAAGCGGGAGTCTATTTCCAAAGAACTTTCTGCTACACAAAAAGGAAATTTGTTTGTTTACTCTTTAGTTGCCTATTATTTAATTCAAGATAATGACCCTACATGGTCTAATGCTGCTAGAATCGGTAAATTTCAAATCAAAGACGGTTATGGAGCTACTGAAACCGAGAAAAACGAAACCCGAGACAAAGGTTTTCAGATGTTTAATCTGCAAGCTTCAGGCAATCTTAAGAGTAAGATGAATCAATGGACAAAAAACAGCGACAATTACACACAAAAAATTATACCTTTAGTTGATTACATTGATCAAACTACAATAAATGATAATACCAATCCAGCACCTTATAATTGCAAAATAGGTCAACAGTTGCCACAATTTTCTGGGAGTGGAGATGCTGTTGCCACTAAAAATGTTAGAACACGTGGCTTTTACGTTTGTGTGGATTCCGAAAATACCGTAGCAGAACTTTATTTACGTGGTAATGCCCTCGCTCGTCTTCAAAACAATAATATAGATTTTAATGAGAGTTATAAAACATATTTTCCTCAAGCAAGTATACGAGTCCAAGGCAATGGATTCTTATCTGCTAAATAACTTTAAGGATAAGCAGAATTGTTCTAGCAATGGCTTCACACTACTAGAGCTTTTAGTAAGTATTGTCATAATTGGTATCTTAGCTGCCATATCAGTTCCAAGTTGGCTAGCTTTTGTCGATACTCAGCGCCTCAACACTGCTCAAAACGAAGTTTATCTTGCTATACGCCAAGCTCAAAGCCAAGCTATCAAAAACAAATTAACTTGGCAAGTTAGTTTTCGGGAACAAAACGATATTGTGCAATGGGCAGTTCATCTTGCCACAAAAAACCCAGTTAACGCTATTTGGAATAATTTAGATCCAAATGTGCGCTTGGATGCGGAAACAACTTTACAACAGTCAAATGGTGTTGGGCAAATCCAATTTGATGATAGAGGAAATATTAGGAAACCACCGTTGGGACGAATAACTTTATCTAGTAAGTCTGGTGGAAAAGCTAAACGTTGTGTCTACATTTCTACGATTTTAGGTGCAATGCGAACGGGAAAAGAACACGATGAACCTGACAAAAATAAGTATTGCTATTAATATAATTTTAATTTATTTCAAGAAGGTATCTCGTGCTCAATCTACCAGAAACAGCAAAACAGCATCTGATAATTTTCACTCGCTATCCAGAACCAGGCAAGACAAAAACTCGACTGATACCTGCTTTGGGAACTGAAGGTGCAGCAAATCTTCAGCGTCAAATGACAGAACACACATTATCTCAAGTGAAACAGTTGCAAAAGACTTCCGCCATATCTTTTGAAGTGCGGTTTGCAGGTGGTGATTTGCAACTTATGCAAGAGTGGCTAGGATATGACTTAATTTACCAACCTCAAGGAGAGGGAGATTTGGGTTTGCGGATGACACAATCTTTCTTCAATGCCTTTCAATCAGGTGCAGAAAAAGTCGTGACTATCGGTACTGACTGCCCTGGTGTGAATAACCAGATTTTAGCAGAAGCTTTTGCACAACTTCAGCAATGCGAGCTTGTGCTTGGTCCAGCAGTTGATGGTGGGTATTACTTAATTGGTTTGCAACGTCCTGTGCCAGAATTATTTATCAATATAGACTGGGGAACCTCTCAAGTCTTCCATCAGACTATAAGTATTGCTCAAACGTTAAATTTATCAGTCGCTGACTTACCTCACTTGGCTGATATTGATCGCCCAGAGGATTTGCCAATTTGGGAAGAGATTCTCAGATTTACGCACTAAACTGGTTTGTTGTGACGATGGTGTGTAGTGATTTTTCCCCTTACACCCTACTCATCACACCATAAAAATGTATCTCAAACCCCTCTAATGGAATATTTACTACAGCTATCAACGTTCCCAGTGTTACTTTTGTTTTTTTTTACACAAGGGTTTTTCTGAAGACAACCTAGAATCGAGATGCTACCGTGGTGTGGCTGACATTAAAGGGTAGAAAATATATCACCCAAAAAAGAATCTCTCAAACAGAAATAATAGGTAGCCGAATAGGAACAATATTCCAGTACCTTTATATAAAATATTGACTTCAGTCAACTACAAGACGAAAAACTATGAATAACCGTTTAGGTGCTGCGATCGCAGCCCGCACACTCAAAGTGATTGGGATAATTTTAATATTGTCCTTTTTGATTGATTTTTTGATTATAAGCCTTGACTTCAGCCCAACCGATAGGCTGTTGCAACTCAGATGGGCAGCAAGTTTGGTTGATCGAGGAGTCGTGCCATTAGTCGCATTGGGTATGCTATTTACTGGCTATTGGATTGACAGTTTTGATGATGGCACTCAACCCCAGTCTATAGACTTGAGAATGCCAGCTCTTGTGATATCAAGTATCTTGGGATTACTCTTTTTGATTATTGCTCCTGTCCATGCTGGGAATATCATTAATCAAAGAACTCAAACAGTGGATCAAATCACCAGAGATGCACAACTAGCAGAAAACCAATTGAAAGGTCAGCTTAACCAAGTGAAAGCTCAATTGGGTAACGATCAAGTCAAAGCATCTGTAGAGAAGCAGAAAGCCCAAGTCAAAGCACAATATACTGAACTTCTTCAAGATGATCAGCGTTATCAGCAAGCACTGAATAACCCCAATATTCCCCAAGCTACAAAAGATTTGCTCAAGAAATTCAAAGCCAATCCTCAAGAACTTGACAAATTCATAGCCCAACAAAGTAATCCAGACCAACTTGCAGATCAAAGATTAGGGCAAATTCGCGCCCGCCGGGATGAGCTGATAAAACAAGCTGAAGACAATTGGAAGCCCGGTTTGAGAATTGTTATAGGCAGTTTGCTGTTGTCTATTGCTTACATTATTATCGGCTGGTCAGGTTTAAAAGCTATGAATGTTATAGGTGGTAAACGCAAAATGCCTGCACGCTAGTCCATTATTTTGAAGGCAGTACGATGCATCATACTGCCACTTTTTTATGAATTCCTGATGAAGATGATCTTAGTTGACTTGCATATATTTACCAGAACAAAGTAAAATTCCGCACAAGACAAGTCATATCAATTTAAGATTGCGAATGTTTTCAATTTACATATTGACTTATAACGAAGAAATAGACATCGCCGCTTGTATTGAATCGGCGATGCTATCAGATGACATTATTGTTGTAGACTCATGCAGCAGCGATCGCACCGTCGAAATAGCCAACCGCTATCCAGTTCGTGTGGTTCAGCACGCTTTTGAAAGCCATGGTCGTCAACGTACTTGGATGCTAGAAAATATATCTCCCAAGTATGAATGGGTTTATATTCTAGAAGCTGACGAACGCATGACGCCAGAACTGTTCGCGGAATGCCAAAAAGTGAGTCGTAATCCAGATTACATCGGCTACTATGCCGCTGAACGCGTCATGTTCATGAATTCTTGGATTCGCCGCAGTACTCAATATCCTCGTTACCAACTGCGCCTTTTCCGCCACGGTAAAGTCTGGTTTACAGACTATGGTCATACAGAACGAGAAGTTTGTGACGGTCCAACAAGCTTTTTGAAAGAAACATACCCTCATTATACTTCTGGCAAGGGGTTCAGCCGCTGGATTGATAAACACAACCGTTACTCCACAGATGAAGCCAGAGAAACCCTTCATCAGTTACAAAACGGAACAGTTAGGTGGAAAGATTTATTTTTTGGGAAGTCAGAAGTCGAACGACGCCGCGCCTTAAAAAATTTGTCCTTGCGCTTACCAGCTAGACCAATCATACGTTTTTTGTATATGTATTTTATCTTAGGTGGCTGCTTAGACGGACGCGCTGGGTTTACTTGGTGTACATTGCAAGCTTTCTACGAATACCTAATTCTGCTAAAAGTTTGGGAAATGAAGCATATGCCAACACCCAAGTTGGATGCAGAAGTGTCTGGAAGCAAAGCTACGCAGTTAGTATCAAATTCCGTTGATTAGTCATATCGCTCTCTACTTAGATATTGAGCCAGTGCTTGGTATCGAGTTAGGTCAAGCCATAGATAATACTCACCCTCGACCTAACTCAACACTAACAGGTTATTTACTTACTCCCCAATACAAAGAAAGTTGTTACATCGTTCCAAATACCTTTGTATGTTGCAGTTGCTTCGAGTTGTGCAATGTATTCAGCTTTGAGTTGTTCTAATCTCTCTGGAGGGAGTTCTTTTACTTGAGAGCCAAAAGCGCTTCTCGCATTTGCGTACCAAGCTTTTTCAACATTACTCAGATAAGAACCAAACTGTTCGGTTATGACTTTGATATCTTGAAAACCTAGGTCTGTAAGCAAATTTTGACACTTTTGAGGAGTTCCTAATGGCTCGTTCGGATTGGGAATTAAAATTCCATAAGTCTGGGCTTTTTGTCTAAACATGACAGCTGCTGTATGGGCAGTTTCAGCAAAGCAAGAAAAAGCAACTAATCCACCTGGTTTGAGAAAGCGATGCCACTGCTGTAGAGAGTTCTGAATGTTCGTCAAATACACGATCGCACTAGAGCAAAAAATGATATCGAAGCTGCTGTCATTGAAATTGAGATAATCAGCGTCTGCTTCTATGAGTTCAATATTTTTGAGTCCAATCGTCTTAATCTTCCTCTGTGCTTGCTCTAGCATACCTTTGGCGATATCTACTCCCACGACTCGACCTGAAGAACCAACAATTTGTGCTGCAGTAATTGCCACTAATCCTGTACCAGTAGCAATATCGAGGATTTTCTGTCCTGGCTGAGGTTGAGCGATTTCAATCAGACGATTAGCTAAACTTAGGTGAAATTGATTTCCTTCATCATAGTTAGGTCTGGAATTGAAATCATCAACTACTAGCTGCTTGTACTTGTCAATATCTACATGGGCAGTCATGGGAGCAAGTCTCCTTCAGTTTACTTTATTACTAAGCTGAGATTAAGGAGTTATAAGCACTTTTATCTTCTGAAAATTTGCTGCATTAATGTTTGAAAATTGCTCTTATTTAAAATTTTAGTTAACAATTAGTCTTTAACATCGGCGTGTTGCCTTTTATTATTTTTCTCCTCAGAGTTATAAAAGAGGGATATATTAGCAATCTTATCTGATTTCTGATTTATGTGAAAGTGCCTGCACGTAGCGTATAATTCGCGCATAGGGTGGGGTTTCAATCTCCACACATTACCTCCTGTTGGCTGTTCCCTTTTATAACTTTTTATTCTTTCTTTCCCTTAAAGAAACACTGCCAATTCCTTGAAGAATACCACGACCAATCAAACCGATACCACGACCAATAACTTGCGTGAGAACAAAGACAACACCACTGCCAAACAAGGATAAGAGCGATTGTATACGAGGAGCGATCGCATCACGAAATTCTATTGCTAAAGTGACAACTAACGGAATTCCAGAAAGTTGCGTTAACTCTTGTCCACGTGGCGCATAAATCGAAGTTGTGGCAATACCGCGAGGTGCAAAGACAAATAGCTCATAGCGGCTTTCAAAAATTGCTTTCGGCTCATTCACATAATTCCTGAGGCGATATCTCCACGACAAATTATTTCTAAATCGTTCAATTTCTCGTATTGAAATCAATTGACGGTCATAAAAATTTTGCTTCACTTCTTCTACATCTGCTAAAGAGTTGAGCAACGGTTGCATAACACCATTGCCTACCTGAATCAAGAGATTCTCCAGAATCATTTCTGCATATTCTTTTGCTTCAAAGCTACCTGCTGGATAGGAAGTATTATCAATTTGCAAATTTCTTTGAAATAGGAGATAAGAAAATAACTCTTCAATCAGGGGAATTCTATTGAGGATTTCGGCTCGCACCACAGCAGCATCTTGCAGAAGAAAAGTAACTATTTCTAAATTATTATTGTCTACTCGCACCCGAGAAAATTTGCCAAAAAAGCTCGTAGTTGCTGATTGCCATACATCCAGCAACACAGTACTTTTTAATTCATATAATTGGCTTATCTCTACTACAGAAGCACGCATTTCATCTAGCACGTCAGCAATTTTTTGTAAAATAAGATAAAGTAAATCACGTTTTTTGTCTTCACGTAAAATATCAATTTCTAAAGGGATAGCTGTCACATTTTGTAAAGGAAGCTGAAGTTTGGTAAGACAGGATGCAAATAATGCCGCTTGTAATGATCTAGGACTCAGCACAGAAGCTGGTGAGTCAGATTTGGAAACAGAAGTACTTGGGAGAGAATTTATCGGAGACTGCAACTGTGCAGATGCGAAATTATTGCTTGCAGAAACATTACGTGAATGCGACTGTACCTCCTGTCGCCTTTCCAGTGATGAAGCTAATAATCGATTCAGCAGCCAACGCGCTGCTAGCAATTCTCGTCTTTGCCCAGCTAACACTGCCCGATCTAATAATGGTAATCCGGGAACTTGTAATTGTGCTGTCACTTCACTCAAAGTGACGTTGATGTACCCAATCCCTGATAACCGTAGACGCTTCCGTAACTGAGCAAAAGGAAGTTCAGAAGACGTGAGGTTTTCAAGAGCATATCCTGCATCCTCGTTTCTGTAAATCCTCATGTTCTGTTTTCCCATCTCCCAATCCCAGGATGAACCACCTGCCACCACATCGTGCATAATGGTCACTAATTCAGAAATAGGAGTTCCTTTAGGACAGTAACCATCGACTCCAGCAGCTTTTGCTGCTAGAAGTAGTCCTTGTTCTTGAACAGAACTTAAAAGTAATAATGGCAGATTGGGGTACTGGGTTTTCAAATGGCGACAGAGTTGTAAACCCAGTTGCTGGCTAGAAACAAAGCGACTATTTCCCAATTCCAAAACGACTAAATTGACTTGGTTTGGATTTTCTTGTGCAAGTTTGGCTAAAATCTGCAATGCAGCAGTGTCTGTTTCTGCCTCCGATACCACCTGTAAATTGGAGAATTCTTCCAAAGCTACTCTTAGCCCTAATCGGAAGATGGGGTCCTGGTCTATTAACAATAATCTTAAAGGGCGATCGCTCATAATCTGCTTAAAAACGCAAGCTTTTTTTACTTTAGTCGTAAATAAGCTTGACAAATGAGCGTAGTTTCTTTGCTTGGAACTATTTCACAATCCACTCCCTTCTGGAGTCATTGAAAATGCAGATGGTAAAACGGTTGTAATAGGTAACTGGTAGTGGTTGCACTTGGGCGCAACTCACTATCAACCGTCATTTGCTCTCTTGCGAATTACGGTAACCATAAAAGTTAATACTATACTCAGTAATCCGCACTCCTGTTTGTTCTTCAATTTGACGGATAAATTCTTCTGGTAGTTCTACATGAACATCCAGGATTTGATTTGTATCCAAACAGTTAACATGACTGTGGGAATCACTAATATTGCCGTATAAACGTCCATCACAGCGTTCAATACATTCAATGATGCCTTGGCTGGATAACGCTTCTAAATTTTGATAAACAGAGGTATGCCCAATCTCTTTACCTTCATGATTCAGGCGATCATAAATTTCTCTGGCAGAAAGATGCTCTCTTGCTTCCCAAAGTAGTTCTAGGATAAAGCGACGCTGACGACTAACGCGCATACCCAGTACCTGACACTGCTCAAGAGCATCTTCCAGTGAACGAATAGGTTTTGTTGATATCGTTTGCTTTTGCATATTTTAAAGTTTATTAACTGATGGGTTAATTTTCCCTGGGAAGTGTTTATTTGTTATTTTATATATCCAACATTTTGCACCCTGTTAGCTCCGCTTTAGCAGTGTTTTTGCTGTTGATGAGTGCGGACATCACAGGTGAGGGTGAAGAGTTTTTGTGCTGGTTGAGTAATGGTTTTTCACCCTCTCAATATAAAATGAACTCATTACAACTTTAGCTTAAAATGGCTGCAAACGTCTACTTTACTGCTAGTACGTGGGGCGCACCAAATAAAGCTACCATCACCAAATAAGTAAAATCACATCTTTTTATTTTTGTCTTGTTGTAATAGTCTTTTGTCTTCAGCTATTTCGGACAGTATATGTAGCGTGAATAGTCGAAAGCTGCTACTGTGGATTCTCGATCATACTCTTGAGCACCACTGCTGCTCTTTCAATGACAATCACTATCCCACTCAACACCGACTGCATTAACTCCTTGGATCTGTCCCCCGTAGTCACAGAGATTGAAAAATTGCTGCAAGAGGGGGCGATCGCATCCTACGAGCAGCAACTGCATTTTGATATCGACTATACTCTGGAACCAGGCGATCCACGGGAACTTTCAGAAATTCCAGAGGTGCGGCTCTGGTTTATCCGTCTAGATACTCGCTATCCCTGGTTAGTATTTTTACTTGATTGGAAAACTGGCGAATTTGCCCGTTATGCAGCAATGCTTGTCCCGCACCAGTTCAGTACCAAAGAAGGTATTCAGTATAATCCTGAAGCTTTAGAAATCTTTTTAATGCACAAGCTGTTTGCTTTAAACGATTGGTTACAACAGCAGGGTATTCCTAGTAAATCTCGCCTCCAGTCGATGGCACAACTCCTAGGTTATGAGTTAGATGATGCCTTGTTTGAAATGTTTTAATCATTCAATCATAAGCCCTACGGGCATCCTACCCATGAACGTGAATAACAAGATTCCCGACTTCGCCAAACTTGTCGGGAATCTTAAAATCACTAGTAACTATGACTAATGTTTTCTCATCTTTAGCTTCTTCGCCGTAAGCCCCGCACCATAACTGTATTCAGTTTGGTGTCGGGAGAGGCGGCGGACAACGTTTCGACTTCGCTCAACGTAAATGACGATTGCATCTTGGCTTCATGTTTTCTGCAAGAAAGCATTGGTGAACCATGACGGCTGGGTATTCTATTACTTGTAAGTGCTTTAAATCAAGACTAAGTCAGTGGACATAAATAATCGTAATCAAGGCAATTGCGTTTGCGTAGCGTGCCCTGTGAACATACGGAACGTAGTCAGCCAGTGCTGCACTGACATCTCCATCCTTATGCCACTGGCAAACTCTTATCTCCTGCACGCCTACGCTCTTGCAACGCCCTGTGGGCGGGCGCAAAGCGCATACGGCAGGAGCCCCGTGCTGCTGGCACACAGATCTGCCGTTGGGCAGACTGAAGCAATCGCAAACTGCTGCGTTCGCTTCCTTTCGCTTACAACACACATGAAACACTTTTGTCCACTAACTTACTTAATACGGCATATCAGTCTTAATGCTGTACTAAAAGCATATTCAACTGCTTTCGATTTACTCGGTAATGCCGCTTGCCAGATGCGATAATCGTTATACTCAAGAATTAAATTTGCCATGTCATCAATTCTAATTTTCTTTAGCACATCGTATTGAGCAGATTCAAAGTCTCTAAGAGTTCCACCGTTTTCCAAAACTTCTTGTGCAGCTTTGATAAAACCGTCTAAAACGGTTTTTCCGTATTCTTGGCCAGCACGTTCTGTAAAAATAGTAGATGATTTAAAGGCCTTAAATTCTTCTAAAAGAAGGTTGGCAATTTTTCTACCTTCTGAAGTATTCCAATCACAGGGTAGTTGAACATCTAGATATTCATCTTGAATATATTGATACTTGAGATAATCCTTTATGTCTACAGTTACTTGAACAATTTTGTAACCAGCAAACAATTGCTTCAAAGATTTTGCACTTGTATCAATAGATAAGTCAGGGAAAACTTTTTCTTCACCCTCTGGACATTCATAGACAAGATATGTCCAAATTCCTACTGAATCACAAATTTCAGAGTTTTCACGTTGATAGAAAGTAATTGTTCCATCTTCCTCATATTTAAAATAGGCATTTTCCGCATCTTTTAGCGTACAGTGATGCATATTTTTTGAAGAGTGCATGAGCGTTTTGAAAATCCCAGTGATGTGGTGAGGTTGGTTTTCTACTTGGATGTAACGTTTTCCACTGCTCATGAAACCATGTAATCGAATCGCCATCTGTTTTTCCTTGTATTTTTCGTCACATTCTTGTTAGATGCACCAGCCTGACAGCAAGAGGGAAGTTAAGGAACACATAACATGGCGCGTTAGATCTATCGGTAAGCTATCCACACCTGATAAGAATGGCAAGTATTTGTTGCCATGCAGCCGAGAATCCTGAGCTTGCTGCACTAAGGTTACTATTCTTTGTTCTAGCGTAAATTTTTGGTTCCCGTGAATTAGTTTCGTAACAAGATAAAAAACTCGTTACTTCTTTAATTTTCTTTGTCATTTCAAGGTTTTTAATAAGATAACTCAGTGTTATCTTCATAAATTAGGCTAGAAGCTATACCCAAGCTAAACTTCTAACTTATGCCCAATAATGACAAAACACGATAAATGTGTAGTAGATTACCGAAAAAATTTGCTCTATCAAAAATCTACCGAAAATATCTTATTTCTACTAGCCTTTTGCAAAAAAATTTTGCAAAAGAATAAAATATCAAGCTATTATGCGTCTAATAATGCTATTGACCCGTTAGGAAAGTCAATAAGCTAAAATCCACCTTTTAAAGGCGGATTTTAGATAGTAACAAAAGTTTTTGAGACAAGCTGTGCCGAAGTGAAGCTCGGTAGCACTTGTATTTTTGTATTTTTTTTTAATCTATAACTGCTGTAAAATCCATTCAACAGCTACAGCTAAATCTTTGGCGATGTAATCCGGTTTTGTGTGGTGCTGGTAATCACCCACCAAAACGCGATCGCCAAAACCTGTTTGTACCAAAATACCCACACAGCCAGCATTGTGTGCCATATCCACATCAGTTGCTTTGTCCCCTACCATAAAACTGTGCTTGAGGTCTAAATCGTGTTCCCAGGCTGCTGCAACCAACATTCCTGTATTGGGTTTGCGCCAAGTAGACCACTGGGTGTAGGCTGGGTCTATTCCTCCTTCTGGTGGGCTGAGGTAGGGACAATAATACAAAGCGTCTAATTTTGCTCCAGCCTGCTGTGCCAAGAGTCGGCAAAGTCGCTGATGTAACGCTTGTACGTGACTATCTGGATAATAACCTCTGGCAGGTCCCGATTGATTTGAAACCAGACAGCAAAAAATACCTCGGTCATTGAGCTGGCGCAGGGACTTGGCAACCCCAGGAATTAAATGTAAATTTTCTAGTTGGTGAATGTAGCCAGCCTCAACATTTAATACTCCATCGCGGTCTAGGAATACAGCAGGTTTACCCACCCCAAATTTTCTCCAACACGAGTTGAGGCGAGATATCTGCCATTTTACCTGTAGAAGATTTAATGGCGAGGAATTTATCACTCGTGGGTAACAACTTTGCTGGGTTTGTCGGACCAAACAAGGCAATGGTATAAGTCTGTACCGCCACACTCAAATGCATCGGGGCGCTGTCGGTACACAGCATTAAATTTGCTCCAGCAATCATCGCTGTCAATTTGCCAATATCATCAGGACTACTGATTTTGATATTGGGTACGGATTGTTTGAGACTGCGGACAAATTCTTCATCCTCTGGTCCTTGGATGACTACCACGGGCATTTCTGGCTGCTTTTGTTGGAAGTCTTGAATAATCTGCCGCCAATTTGCCACAGGGTAAACTTTATCCAAACCTTTGGTTTTGGCAAGTGCGCTAGAACCACCGTGAATTAAAACGTAGCCGGTTTCCTTGATCCCCAGGCGCTGTTGCTCCTTAGTTGCCCAGTCAATATCTGGTACTGGTACATTTACTGCTAACTCAGGAGTTGGGGAATTAATACCTAACCCTTGCAGCAAGTCATGATACATGCAAGCAGCATACTGTTCTGTTTTCAAAGGAACTGAATTGGTGAGAAAAATAGATCCTTTGCTCTTGTAGCCAATTCGCGTGGGGATTCCAGTCAGCCACAGCAAAACGCCCACTAAAGCGCTTTGCCCTAAAGCAATGGCAACATCGTACTCGCGATCGCGAATCGTGCCTATCAAGTTGCCCCAATCTGCCATACTGTTACGGTCTTTGTAGTCAAACGCCAGTACATCATGGACTGACTTACTCACCCGGTAAGCAGTCTTTGAGCGGGGTTCCACAACAACATCTACCTGAGCATTGGGGTAATAGTGCTTCAGGTCATCTAAGGTCGGGAAAAACAGAATTTGGTCGCCAATTCCGCCAGGGACAAGGGCTACTATTCGCATAATATATATTGACGCTTACTCGCTAATTATTTTAGGGGAGATTTGGCTTAGTAATTAGGAATTAGAAATTAAGGATTAGAACTGGTCAGTTGTGAGCAGCCCCACAGGCGGCTCACCACCCGCTACGAATGAAAGAAACACCTTTTCCCTGTTAAGCGTTCCCTATTCCCTGTTAAGCGTTCCCTGTTAAGCGTTCCCTATTCCCTGTTAAGCGTTCAAAGTTGTTAGTTGTCAAATCATACTACTAACCACTAACCTATCCCCTATAGTGAAACTGAGGGATTCTGTGCATTTATTAATTCCAGCCGCTGGAAGCGGAAGAAGAATGGGGAGTGACCGCAATAAACTTCTACTTGTGGTGCGCTCTAAGCCTATTATCGCGTGGACTCTTCTGGCTGCTGAAGCGGCAAGTCAAATCAGTTGGATAGGCATTATCTCCCAACCTTATGATTGGCAAGATTTTCAGACCATTATTACTCAATTAAAGCTCTCTAAGCCAGTGGAACTCATTCAAGGGGGTTCTACGCGTCAAGAATCGGTTTACAATGGATTACAGGCGTTAAGCGACTCCGCTAGGGAAGTATTGATTCATGATGGAGCTAGATGCCTCGCCACACCAGATTTGTTTAACTCTTGTGCTCAAGCAATTCGAGACTGTCCTGGTTTGATTGCTGCCGTCCCGGTTAAAGACACGATTAAAGTCGTAAATGAAAATGGCATTATTCAAAGCACACCTGACCGACGACAGTTATGGGCAGCCCAAACTCCTCAAGGATTTGATGTTAAGTTGCTCAAGCAGTGTCACGCCGAAGGTCTCCGTCAAGGGTGGGAAGTGACAGATGATGCTGCTTTGTTTGAAAAGTGCGGCTTTGCTGTGCGAGTTGTCGAGGGAGAGGAAACGAATTTGAAGCTAACAACTCCACAAGATTTGGCGATCGCTGAATTTATTCTCAAAACTAGGCTGGGTGAGCAGTAAGTCATAACAATTTTTGGGTATTGCCCAAGGTTCCTCTTTGGTGAGCTCAATGAGCACCTTGACTTATGTCATTAAATATGATACCTTTCCAAACACCTGTGATTCTCTTTTGTGATTTGTCATTTTTTCTTTGTATAGCAGTTGCCAGGTAAATGAGGACATGAACTGATGAGGAAATACAGACACCACGAGCTTTCAGACCTGTTAAGCGTTCCCTGTTAAGCGTTCCCTGCTATACCAGTAACTTCTGACTAATGCCTAATACTTAAGGCCTAATGACCAATGACTAATGCCGTGATAAATGCAGCGACCAAAATAGAAGCAATTCTCTATTTGAAGGGTAAGCCCCTGTCTATCAGTGAAATTACTGAGTATGCCGCTTGCGATCGCGCGACAGCTGAGGAAGGCATCATAGAACTCATTGATGAGTATGCCCACCGAGATAGCGCCCTAGAAGTTGTTGAAACTCCAAATGGTTATAGTTTGCAACTGCGGTCAGATTTTCATGACCTAGTGCAAACTCTGATTCCAGTAGAATTGGGCGTGGGAGCATTGCGGACTTTGGCAGGTATCGCCCTAAATAGTCCAATACTCCAAAGCGACTTGATTAACCTGCGCGGTTCTGGTGCATATCAACACGTTCAAGAACTTGTCGAACTTGGTTTTGTCAGAAAACGCCGAGACAGCGAATCTCGCTCGTATTCATTACAAATCACCTCTAAATTTCACCAGTATTTCCAAATCGAGCAACTTCCGCCATTATTCTCCAACGGACAGGAGCAAAAACAACTAGAGCTAGAACTCACAGCAGCAGAATCCAACAGCAGTTCTGTTACTGTGGAACAATCCTAGTACCTCAGAAAGAGGTGGTAATATGTCCGACCCTTCTACTATGGTTTAAAGTAGAATAAGAAACTCAGCTACAAAAACAGCCAATGGTGTTTGATCCTAACTTTTTGAATGACTACCCTGAGGAACATCCCAATCAGCTTATCTCTGATAGCTTTGAGGAACACCCCAATCACTTACTCAAGTATCTACAGCACCAGTCCCCTGAGGTTCTAGCCCGCGTCGCTCAGTCCGTCAGCCCGGAAATTAAACAAATTATTTCCCAAAACGTCCAAGGGCTAGTCGGAATGTTACCCGCTGAAAATTTTAACGTGCAAATTACAACAGATCGAGACAATCTGGCGGGTCTTTTAGCGTCGGCTATGATGACGGGTTATTTTCTTCGCCAAATGGAACAACGGATGCAGTTGGATCATTTGAGTAACAATCCGTAAGTCAAGTGTCAAGTGTCAAAAATTATTAGACTCCTAGACTATGGACTACTTCTGGGGATAGGTTCCTAACTGTACTTGAAATGTTTTAAATTCCCCGTTACGGTTGACCTCAATTTCCAGAATCTTGCCTACAGTACTAGACTCTACTAGTTTCTGTACTTGAGCAGATGTTTTAACCGGCTTAGCGTTAACTTTTTGAATCATGTCCTCAGGAAGGAGTCCGGCTCGTTGTGCTGGAGACTTTTCTAAAACTCCTGTAATTGCAACACCAACATTCTCCTTAATATTGAGATTTTTGTCTTGATTTATCTGCTGTTTTTTGGCAGGAGAAAGATCTGACATTTCAATCCCCAAGAAAGGATGTTGTACACGCCCTTTAGTGAAAAGCTCGTTAGCAATACGGGCTGCGGTTTCAATTGGGATGGCAAAACCTAGCCCTTGAGCATCGGCGCGGATAGCAGTGTTAACACCAATAACATCGCCTTGAGCGTTTAACAATGGTCCGCCAGAGTTACCAGGGTTAATAGCCGCATCTGTTTGGATAAAACTGACTCGCTTATCTGGAACACCAACTTGAGCGCTAGTGCGATCTGTAGCGCTGATAATACCGATTGTCACAGTATTGTCTAACCCCAAGGGATTACCAATAGCGATCGCCCATTCACCGGGTATTAAGTTTTGTGAATTACCTATTTTTACTGTTGGCAGATCAGAAGCCGAAATTTTGACAACAGCAACATCTGTTATAGAATCAACTCCCACTACCGTACCGTCAAAAGTCCGACCATCTTTGAGGGTTACTAATACTGTGTCAGTATCTGCAACCACATGAGCGTTAGTTAGTATTTGTCCATTTTCACTCAAAATAAACCCAGAACCGGTACCACGCTCTATTCGTTCTCGGGGGAATGGTTGCTCTTCTTCTCCAAAAAACCGCCGCAACAGAGGATTCTTTAAAGCATCAGAAATAGGATTCGCCACTTTGCGGGTTGCATTAATTCGGACGACTGCTGGTCCAGTTTTTTGAACAGCACTAGCAATAAAATTCATGTTATCGCCAATATTAGCCCCAACTTGACTTCGGACAGGATTTGAAACTGGGGTTT
This sequence comes from Brasilonema angustatum, assembly GCF_059505445.1. Classification (NCBI taxonomy): domain Bacteria; kingdom Bacillati; phylum Cyanobacteriota; class Cyanophyceae; order Nostocales; family Scytonemataceae; genus Brasilonema; species Brasilonema angustatum. Next base: position 23,632 of record NZ_JCACKO010000001.1, read on the forward strand.
CCGAAGATGAAGATGCTGTTACATTTCTTAACTCTTTAAACCAAGTATTTTGTGGTATAAAATAGCGACTACCAAACAAGCCTGCACCGCCGCCGATAGTCAATAAAGATAGATAAATAACCAGTTGCTTTAAAGATAAAGATAATTTCATAATCATTATATTTAAGGACAGCAATGCAGATGCTAACTTCTAAGTGTAGTCAAGTTAGGGGATAGTTGACTAAGCAAAAACCCGGAACTGGTAGAGTCAGAACTCAGGACAGTGAACAGTGAACAGTAAACAGTGAACAGTGAACAGTGAACAAGGGGTGGACGAGTCCGTTTCCAACCTGATAACTGATAACTGGTAACTGATAACTGGTAACTGATAACTGATAACTGATTCATCCTTTAGAGTTCCAACTGGGTTTTGTGTTCTGCATTCTGAATTCTTCTCAAAGATTCATTGCTGATCAGTAAGTTTTCGTTACAAATAAGCACCGCTTAAGGACTCACTACCTCTGTCGCCTGCTATTGCGATTTAAAATCTAGAGTAATTGAGTGCCTCCTTTGTATACATGACTGTTTGCTATCGTTTACTCTTTCTCTGTATTAGCATAGTCACCAGCACCCTTGGGCTTATACACACTAGCCCATACTCTGTACTTGCACAACAGACTATCACTGGTTGTCAGAGTTCAGCCCTTGAACGCTTCGGACGACACAAAATTGCACCAGGAGAAACTGTGGAGAGTATAGCCCAGCGTTATAATCTCACACCAGCTACTATTATCGCCATGAATCCGACCTTAAGAAATAATAAAGTTGCTGTTGGTCGCGAGATTCAAATACCTCCCTACAATGGGATTGTTGTTGAAGTACCTCCTGGTCAAAACTGGCGACAAATAGCGGCAAAATATAAAATCCGTCCTGATGTCTTATTTGAGGTGAATGGGTGTCAGAAAAATTCCAGATTTGTGTTTGTCCCACAGCTAAAACGCTCACCCAATCGTCCCATAACAGAGTCTTTTACATCAACTTCTACTCCGAGTAAATTAGCTGGATATCCGTTAGCGGAAGTCGCAACAGTGGCTTTACCTTATGGCTGGCAGACTAATCCTACCAACGGTAAAGTTTTTTTTCATAGTGGTGTGGATTTGTTAGCAGCAAAAGGAACGCCTGTGCAAGCGATCGCTGATGGGACAGTCGCTTTTGCCAGTGAGCAAGGGACTTATGGTAATTTAGTCATTATCAATCACAGTGGGGGATTGCAAAGCCGCTACGCCCATCTTGAAAATATCAAAGTCTCCGTTAGTCAACAAGTGAATAAAGGAGACATCGTCGCAACTGTGGGTACAACTGGAACACCTAGCACAAACCAACCCCATCTCCATTTTGAAGTGCGTTCTAGCTCATCCCTAGGTTGGGCGGCTCAAGATCCTAGAGGATATTTACAGCAGTGAAACTCTTATTCTCTCATTCCCTCGTCGTTCTCTCGTTCCCAGGCTCTGCCTGGGGATGCCGACCTTCAGGCTCCGCCTCACATTCTCCGCTAAGATGTAGATAAAGCACTCAATAATTATTCTTCAAACCAACTCTAAATAGACTGAGTCGATTGAACCAGATGCATCCCAGAAGCTGCAAATCTTTCAAATGCAGCTTCTGCGGCTTCCGAATAATCCACAACACCAGGAACAACAACCGGGGAAGTACAATCTTCCAGCAAATAAACTTTTTTCGCTAAATTAGAATCTATCTGTTGAATTTCTGTTAGTAAATCATCCACTGTCCAAGCAACACAGTGACTTTTTGCTTGTCCTGCGATTATCACACAATCAAAATCTAATAATTGTTGAATTAAGTGCGTATTCTTTTGTCCAATCTGACGTTGATCAAAACTTTCTAACACTTCTGGACGTAAGACAGAATAATTTTCTGTTAAAGGGTGATTACCTTTGATTTCAAATTGTGTCTGAGTCTGACGAGCAATGCTGTGGAAAAATACTGCTTCTTCTACAGCAGAAACTAATGCATGACCGATACCACCTAGCATAGAATGATAAGGCCACACAGTCAAAGGATATTTGCCATCTTGACTCAGCTGCTTAACGTAGTGATAAGCGTGTTTTTCTAAAAATTCATAGTTGTATCCAAGACTTGAGGAGCCAGTGCGTTGCGGAGCCAGTGCTGCAGGAGGGTTTCCCTCCGTAGGCATCTGGCGTTGGGGTTCCCCCCGTTGTAGCACCTGGCGTGCGACTCCTGGGTTGACTTTCCAAACACCTTTTTCAATATCTGCTGGTGTAATATTGGTAGCAGAAGGAGTTGGGTGTTCACCTGCAGCATTTACCCAAAAAATGGGATGAAAAATCTGCATTGCTGTATGAGTATCCATAGTCGGGATAATTTTAGTAATTTTCCCCAAATTGCCATAGAGAAACTCACACAAGCGGACGTTATCATCTACCGCACCTGTTCCAGATTTACCACCTACAAATAATTCAAACTCGGGAATACAAAAGGTGTTTTGTACATCAATCAGAAGTAAACAAATGCGTGTTTTATCTTCTGAAGATGGTTTAATATTATATTTATTTGCCCATTCTCTCGCTTCTTTTGCACGTTGTTGGTAAGGTACGCGCCAGACATAGCCGACTTCTTCAGGGTTGAAATGCGGGGGAATAGGTAGTTGGGTTTTTGTTGGGGTGTTCATAAGTTAAATTGCAACCTCTATCTAAACCGCAATCCAAAGCTTGCCATGTCTGGGTGGCTTGGATAGGTTTGTGGTGGGTGGATTACTCTATTTTAGTGACGGATTTTGTCGTTATTAAAATCGATTGCCATTTCTAGACTTTAACTTTTTATTCCTGACTCTGGTTTGCGGTAAATCTTTCTTATCCTTCTGAAAGTAGCAGATTTCGACGAGAGTGGGCCATATCTCTAAAGATGCCTGAAATTGACTGATAACGTCATCAACAATCCGAGAGACATTTTGCTGAAAGAAATCGGGTTCAAACCCATAAAATACGCGCGATAGGTTGTCAGCAAAGAACTGGAGAGATTGTCTACGTTCTTCATTCTGAGTGGATATTGAAGCTTTGACCACTTGATTATAGATGTCGCCGACTCTTTCCAAGATTTCTTCAGAGTCTTGTGAAGTTACTTCGCCGGAATAGTCAAACTTGATCGTAAGATCTTCAAGTTCATAAATACCGTTCTTGATCTTCTTTTTGAGTAAATTACATATCTCCTCATTGAAAATTTCACTTGCAATCGGATTACGCATATAGTTATTCCGAATATGGTTCTGTGCAGCATCTACGTGTGCAGCTACTATCCCTTCTTGCTGTATCCAAAGCCGATAGATGTAATCCTCGAACCTCAGTCGAGTCGGAAAAAAGGGTGGCAAACCAAACTGATTATCATACCCCGCGACCCCACAATCCATCCTCCAATTTTTGTTGGTAACGACTGGTCTGAAATTTACGAGAACATAAATATCATTGAGTTCGTCTAGACTAATTTGGTTTTCATCATTCAGATACATGTGAATAAAATCGAGCGTATCAATATCGTGAGTTCCTGTCCGAAAAGTCTGGGCAATTTTGACAACAGCACTATTAGAAACTTTGCCCCTTTGCAGCAATAGAGAGTTTTCTTTGAAAAAACCTTTTGTCGTATTGGTTTCTAACTCCATTGCTGTATCAACGACTAGTTCCCCTTTCTCAAAATTGTCCGGTACCAGGTTGACTTTGTGGCCCAGAACATCCTCAAAAGAGGTGAGTAAGTCAAAGGAACGATGGACGAAACCATCCTGGTTAGACTTGAGTAGTTTGCCTCGACAGATTTCATCTGCTGATAAAGATTCCGGGCTATTTTCGATTAATGCATCCGGTCTCATATCATCATCTGAACTTACCATTAAATGTCCAAGCGTGTACATTAAGGTAAAATTCCGATTTCCGCCATAACTGGGTCGAAACAGGTTTCTGACGAGTGACTCAAGCTTCTTATCGCGAAGTCTCTGGTTTAAGAAATTGATAAACTGTTCCTTCTCACGAGGGCCAACATAAAATACATCGTTGACGGTTTTAGTCTGCTCTAGAAGTTGATAGTATTTTTCGTAGTTAGCAACACTTGAATCATCAAAAACAATGATTTTTGGAGCATGCCCGTTCACCCAGAAATTATCATCGTACTTTTCAATCGTTTCTGCTACATCTCTTAGTCGATAAGTCGGGATAACAAAGATTGTCTCTTTCGGTTTCATAATGGGTTTAATTGTCTCAAAATGTTCAAAACTAGAAAGCAAAAATAGGGATTTTTTTGATGTTAAAATCCCCTTTGATTAGGCAATACGGTTCAGTTAAGGATTTTTTGTGAGATTTGCTGATGTGTAGTGAGAGTGGATGCTACATCTCTACATTGTCTTCGTGGTAACGGTTTTGGTCTGCTCTGAACTGTATTGCTTGATTCGGTTGTCCAACAAGAGAACCTAAAAGCTTCTTCAGACATCTCAATGAGTCATGAAATGTCTGAATCTCAATTTTTGTAAATCGCAATAATTACAGAATTGAGAAAACGATGGTTGTCTGGCTAGTTTCCTGGTTGATTTGCAACTTTGAGCAGTTTACTTAGCATGGATATTAGGGCGATAGCTTCGCTGCTGTGCTCCGCGCAGATCGCTATCACATAAGCCACGCAATAAATTCTCGTTTCAGCATTAACTAGAATTGCCTCCCCTTTTCGAAAACATGCCAGTTCAACACAGAATTCAGGCACTTGAGTATTGGTAAAAGCAACGCTGCAGAAACGCTATCCACGCAATTTTAATTTCGACTAATTTTGGCTTTCTCAAAGCCTGGTTATTAGACACAACAGAATTGTTTCATATTTTTATTATTCATACTAAGGATTATAGGATTCTTTCTAAGAGCTACAATATATCGTAAGTATAAATTGAGGTATAAACAAAAAGTATAGAGCGTTTAGAAAAATTTTAAAACTACTAAATGAGAGTACAAATTCAGCTACTAAGTAGGTCAACATAAAAAAATATAAAAAACGCATTCATGAGCGCTAGCCATCCAGGAGGTGAGACCAGTGCTGCGGGAGGGTTTCCCGACAGCCAGGCATCTGGCGGAGCGCGTTAGCTCCGGCCCCCTTAGGGGCTAGTGGAACCGGAGGTTCTCCCCGAAGGGGTCTCCCTCCGTAGGTGTCTGGCATCCATACGGCTAGAAACCGTGGGCTTTCTGCTCCCAACGCTGTAAGTCTGCGAAAAGGACTTGTACTTGATTGTGATCGAGCATGATGTTTCTCTTTACTTGAGGGATGAAGGCAATAGCCATGAGGAGCAATATTCAATCAATTCCGACAGGGAGTGATCTCCTCCCCGGAAGGCGATGTAACCGTCTGGACGAATTAACAGCAAAACAGGCTTAGAGCCGAGGTGATCTTGGAAGCGCTTGTGTTCTTGTTCACTGTTCGGTGGCTCTATTTGTATGCCTTCGATCAGCTCGTGCCATAGCGCCAGCTTTTCTGAAATTTGTGCATGCAGAGTTGGAGCATCACTGATGCTGACGAAAAGGAGCGTAAACTGGCAGGGATTGAGCAGATTAAAAAGTGTCCGGTTTTCCTTTACACCGTCGGGTCGAACAACCACCAGAGGTAAGTCAGGAATGCGATCGCCAGCATGAAGGCTACCTCCGTGCTGAAGATTATCAGCTTGATCCAGTAGTGCGAGCAATTCAAATGCCTCGCGTTAATTTGCTGATTGCAGATGATGTGGGATTGGGTAAAACCATTGAGGCGGGGTTAGTTGCTCAAGAATTAATTATCCGTCATCGCTGTCGGCCCATTTTGATAGTTTGTCCATCTTTAGTGCAAATTCAGTGGCGAGACCAAATGCGCGATAAGTTTGGTTTGGATTTCCGCGTTGTGGACAGTAACTTCCGGAAACTTCTTGTGAACGCGGCAATAAGTATCTTGACCGCGCGGTATTGATTCCCACTGTACTATCAACGGATTTGGCATTCTTCCTAGAGGTAAAAGCGTGAGTTTATTGCCGTCACTTTTATTAGCTCAAATTTGCACTTGTGCCAAACAACTTCCATCTCCTATTTTGGAAGTTGTCATTGATTTATTGATAGCCAGTCCAGCAAAATATTGTAATTTTGAGAGGAAGTTTTATTTGATCGTTGCCAAGCTTTACTTCAACAGCAAGATTTGATTCGAGGGTTAACAGGCTTTCATTGGTGGACTCAAATTGGTGCTTAATCGTAAGTAATTCGCAGGACGTGATATCAGACATCCTCTAACTGCTTTTTTATTTTATCTACCTGTTTTTGCAGATAGTTCATATCGCTTTCTCTGTATTGCTACAGAGGTGCAATTGCTTCCAATGACCAATCTAGGAAGTATTCACTTTTCAAAGCAGGGCGAATCAAACTACTTTTGAACTTGTCTAGTGTCTGGTGAATTTTTGCCAGTGCTTCTGCTAAACGATAGCTTTGTGTCCCATCAAGCTTTTCATTGACTGCATGTCCTGGTGCATAGAAAAACACAGCCACGTAACGTGTTCCTTCTGGTGCGGCAATTTCTGTTGTAAAAACGCCATCTTTTCTTACAATGGGGTATGCAACCGACTGTTTTTGCTCATGTAGAAACGCTAACAGTTCCAGTTCAAAATCAATTTCTTGCTTATTTCTCCACCCACGCCGATAAACTCGTAGAATATATCTTTGTTGCTCAGTTTCCACCAAATACGTATCGTTTAACCCTCGCTTGTATAGTTTGCAGTTACGGATATCGCTGATGGGGTAGTGGCGCAGTACAGTGTCAATTAAAGCCTCACCGTCAGGAATAGAATGAATGACAGAAATTAATAATTGACTCATAAAATCATTGGTGCTGCTAATAATATTTGTTACTTATTGCAATTTGAGATTTTGAATTTTGGATTTTAGATGATTCAATAGTCATTTTTACCTGTTTCTCCACTTCCCCTCCTCCCCCACTCATTTTTTCACTTTTTTCCTGCTTTTTTTTCAACTTCATTACTCAAACTACCCCTTCATGTGGCAATCTGGGAAACAGAATGTTTTCCAACTGGATATCTTTGCTACCAAAATTTTACTTAACAGGATATGCAAACCCTGCCTACGCTAACAACTTCCAACACTGCAAATCTTCAACCCACCTTTGACACCACGATCAAACGGCGCAAAACCCGTCCAGTCAAAGTAGGCGATGTCATCATTGGGGGTGGCTACCCTGTGGTAGTGCAGTCAATGATTAACGAAGACACCCTAGATATAAACGGTTCAGTCGCAGCAATTCGCCGTCTTCATGAAATTGGCTGCGAAATCGTCCGCGTTACTGTACCTAGTATGGCTCATGCCAGAGCGCTGGCAGAGATTAAACAAAAATTAATCAAAACCTACCAGGATGTGCCTATTGTTGCGGATGTGCATCATAATGGTATGAAAATCGCCTTGGAAGTCGCCAAACACATAGAAAAAGTGCGGATTAATCCAGGGTTGTACGTGTTTGAAAAGCCAAACCCCAACAGAACCGAATACACTAAGGCTGAGTTTAACGAAATTGGCGAAAAAATTCGTGAAACTTTGGCACCGTTGGTGATTTCCTTACGTGATCAAGGCAAAGCTATGCGAATTGGGGTAAATCACGGTTCTCTTGGTGAAAGAATGCTGTTCACCTACGGCGATACCCCAGAAGGTATGGTGGAATCAGCAATAGAATTCATTCGCATTTGTGAATCTTTAGATTTCCACAATTTGGTGATTTCTATGAAAGCTTCACGAGTGCCAGTGATGTTAGCCGCCTATCGTCTCATGGCACAGCGGATGGATGAACTGGGTATGGATTATCCTCTGCACTTGGGTGTCACCGAAGCAGGTGATGGCGAGTATGGACGGATTAAATCAACCGCTGGTATTGCCACTCTCTTAGCTGATGGTATTGGCGATACAATTCGCGTGTCACTAACGGAATCACCAGAGAAAGAAATCCCTGTCTGCTACAGTATTTTGCAAGCTTTGGGATTGCGCAAAACAATGGTGGAGTACGTTGCTTGTCCTTCTTGTGGACGGACATTGTTTAACCTAGAAGAAGTTCTGCACAAAGTCCGCGAAGCGACTAAACATCTCACTGGACTCGATGTGGCAGTCATGGGGTGTATAGTCAATGGACCTGGGGAAATGGCTGATGCTGATTACGGTTATGTTGGCAAAACGCCTGGATACATTTCTCTTTACCGTGGAAGAGAAGAAATTAAAAAAGTTCCAGAAGATAAAGGAGTAGAAGAATTGATCAACTTAATTAAGATAGATGGACGTTGGATAGATCCATAAAATTTTCCAAATTTTCGACAAATTTTGTACCGCCGACACAGGTAGTCGCCGGATGACAAAGCATTTTTATGAAATAAAAAAATATGCTCAGTCTTTAGTGCAAAACCCTGTGTTAGATTGAGCATACTGATTAGAAAATTTTGCGTCTTGCACAGCTGTCATTATGGTGATTACAAGAAGTGGACTTGTTTTGGGTGCTACAGCGGTGACACTGACAACAATAGCAGTCACTGGCCTGGGTATTCACTCACAAGGACAGGCTTTATTTAAAGAAAGTCCTAAGGAATTAATAGATGAAGTTTGGCAAGTTATTAACCGCCAATATGTAGATGGTACTTTTAATAAATTAGATTGGGCGGCTGTTCGTCGTGAGTACCTGAACAAGTCCTACAGCGACAAGCAGCAGGCTTACAAGTCCATCCGCGAAATGTTGAAGAAGCTGGGTGATCCTTACACTCGGTTTATGGATCCACAGGAGTTCAAAAATATGCAAGTGGATACCTCTGGAGAACTGATAGGTATTGGTATCCAAATTGGCATAGATGAGAAAACGAAAAAGTTGACTGTGATTGCGCCGATTGAGGATACACCTGCTGCAAAAGCTGGTGTCCTGGCAAAAGATGTCATCACCAAAATCAACGGAAAAAGTACCGAGGGTATGGATACCAATCAGGCAGTTTCCTTAATCCGAGGTGAGGCAGGAACAGCGGTCAACTTGACAGTTCTGCGGAATGGTCAGGAAAAACAATTCAACATTGCAAGAGCTAAGATTGAAATTCATCCAGTAGAGTACTCTCAAAAACAAACTCCAGCAGGCAATCTTGGTTATATTCGCTTGAAGCAGTTTAGCGCCAACGCTGGTAAAGAAATGCAACAAGCAATCACAAATTTAGAGAGTAAGCAAGTCGCTGGTTATGTCCTGGATTTACGTAATAATCCTGGTGGCTTACTTTTCTCTAGCGTCGAAATTGCCCGAATGTGGATCAGTAATGGTACGATAGTCTCCACGAAAGACCGCTTTGCAGAAGTAGAGCGAGAAGTGGCAAAAGGACGTGCTTTGACAAACAAACCGCTCGTGGTATTAGTAGATAAAGGTTCAGCAAGTGCCAGTGAAATCCTCTCCGGAGCTTTACAGGATAACAAGCGTGCTGTTTTAGTTGGTACTCAGACCTTTGGCAAAGGCTTAGTGCAATCAGTGCGTCCTCTGGACGATGGTTCTGGAATGGCCGTGACAATTGCTAAATACTACACTCCTAATAATCGTGATATCAATCATCATGGAATTGACCCAGATGTCAAGGTGGAGTTGACGACTGCTCAGCGAGAGGAGCTATGGCTCAAACAGCGCGATAAAATTGCCACCTTACAAGATCCCCAGTTTGCCAAAGCTGTAGAAGTGATCGGCAAAGAAATTGCACAGAAAGGAAACAGCAGGGCAGAAAAAAATTAAAAAGTCAAAAGTGAGCCAGCGCGGGGGTGAAGCAGCGCTGCAGGAGGGTTTCCCTCCGCAGGCGACTGCTGAAAGGGTTCCCCGGCATAAAGCGACTGGCGTTAGCGCAGCGAGACCGGAGGTCTTCCCCCGAAGGGGTCAAGGGTCAAAAGAGTTTTTTCGACCTTTAACTTTTGACTTCAGACTGGTTGGCACTTAAGAGATCTAATCAGTCCTACGCGGCGGGCAATGGCTTCTCCTTGGGAACTAAACGGCCCCCATTGCTCAATAATTTCTGGATTATTTTCCTCAGTCGCTTCGTCACTGGGGATAATTTCGCAATGACCAGCCGAAAGCTTGACAATATACCAAGTTTGTGTATCAGTCATGGTTGATGTGAGTATCACCAGTCTAGTCTATATATGCCTAATGATACAAGCTTTTTGGCAGTAGGTCGTGTGAATCTCAATGAGGCTAGGTCAACCCCTAGCCCCTTCGGGGAATTCAAAATTCAAAATTCAAATCCTCCCATCCCACGCGCGGGGTGGGAGGAATCGTCGCCACGTCGTCTTGGTTATTAGTCATTGGTCAATTAGTAAGAAAAAGCACGATTTTCGTGTTCGCGTTTGCGCTAGCCCCGGAGGGGGCTAGCGTGCCGTAGGCATAAAACATACTAATGACAGAGGACTAATGACTAATGACTTCGATTTATCTCGGCTTTTTATGAAATTAAACGGAGTGAAAATTTCATAAAAAGCCGGGAGATGAGTTACCTCTTCCTCGGCATCAGCAAATGCACTTTAAAAAGGGAACAGGGAACGGGCAACAGGCAACAGGGGAATCCCCATAATTAAAATTAGGGGATTTAAACAAGGACGTCTTGTTGAATCGTGCTACGCATCTGTCAACAATTTTTTTGAATTCTTCCATTAATAAATTAAGGGGCTTGAATCCAATATCCGGGGCTAATTTTTTGCTGTTGCCTGTTCCCTATTCCCTGTTCCCGCCCCGGAGAGGCGGGTTAATTTTGCGACGATCTGGACTCTCTAGCTTAGAAGGGCTCCAACAACCACCACCTTTCCGGTGTACCGTTATGGTGGGGGACTTATAGCAGTTGCCAGGTAGATTAGGACATCAACTAATGAGAAAATACGGAAACCACGGGACAATCACACGCCTGCTTCCTGCTTCCTGCTTCCTGCTTCCTGCTTCCTGCTTCCTGCTTCCTGCTCCCTGCTATATAGCCCCTCAAACTCCCCATCAGTTAAATTAGAATCAGAGTGTTAAAATTGCATCCTCCCTTGTCTAGCAGGGAAATGCTTAGTAAGTGGTTGTCAATTCTATAACTGACAAACAATTGCAAAGGTTGTCATCCTTGTGAAGTTAGCAGTCTAATTTTTACCACGCAAAAGCAACACCCATAAGACTTTTGCTTGATCGATTGTTTAAGGAGATACACCAATGTCAGAACTCCAAAGAGTGACAATTCGCCCTGTAGATGAGTATAACCAGACATTAGTTTCTTACGTACATCCACTGGATTGGGTCAATCCTCAACCTGCTGATTGTTATGATTTAGTGGTTATTGGTGCAGGTACAGCCGGATTAGTGGCGGCTGGAGGTGCAGCGCTTGTGGGTGGGGGTTTAAAAGTAGCTTTGATTGAAAAGCACCTTATGGGTGGGGATTGTTTGAATTTTGGTTGCGTACCATCCAAGTGCCTGATCCGGTCTTCTCGCGTAGTTGGTGAAATGTGGAATGCCAAAACATATGGAATTCGCGCGCCCAAATATGTTGATGTTGATTTTTCTGAAGTTATGGAACGGATGCGACGAGTTAGAGCCCAAATCAGCCATAATGACTCAGCAAAACGTTTCCAAAACATGGGAGTGGATGTTTTCTTAGGAAACGCTGAGTTTTCTAGCAGTGATACTATAAAAGTTGATGACCAGACTCTCCGCTTTAAAAAAGCAGTTATTGCAACAGGAACCAGAGCCATACAACCTTCCATCCCAGGAATTGAAGAGGCGGGTTATCTGACTAATGAAACAGTTTTTTCTTTGATTCAAAAACCACTCAGTTTAGTCGTGATTGGTGGTGGTCCAATTGGCTGCGAGTTAGCACAGGCTTTTCGACGCCTGGGTTGTGAGGTGATACTTTTCCACAAAAATTCTCATCTGTTGAATAAAGAAGATACTGACGTCGCCGATATTGTCCAAAAAGTCTTTATCCAAGAAGGCATTCGCTTGGTGCTAAATAGCCAGATACAAAAGGTGGAAAAAACCGAGGACGGCAAAACAATTTACTTTACCTGCGATGGTAAACAAGATGTTGTCACAGTGGATGAAATTTTAGTCGGTACGGGACGCACCCCAAATGTGGAAGGTCTGAATTTAGACGTCGTCGGGGTAGATTACGATCAGCGCCAGGGTGTGAAGGTGAATGATTACCTTCAAACCACAAATCCTAGAATTTATGCGGCGGGTGATATCTGCATGAGTTGGAAGTTCACCCATGCTGCTGATGCTGCTGCCCGAATAGTAATTAGAAATGCACTGTTTTCTCCGTTTGGTTTGGGACGCCAGAAACTCAGCAGTTTAATCATGCCTTGGGTGACTTATACTGATCCTGAAATTGCCCATGTGGGAATGTATGAACATGAGGCGCAACAGATGGGTATTGATGTAGCGACGATTAAAATTCCTTTTACTGATATAGATCGTGCAGTTGCGGATGGAGAAGAGGAAGGATTTGTCAAAATTCACCATCGAAAGGGGTCTGATAAAATTTTGGGCGCTACTATTGTTGCCCGTCATGCAGGTGAGATGATTTCACAAATTACAACGGCAATTGTCGGTAATATTGGCTTGAATAAACTCGCTCAAGTGATTCATCCTTATCCAACTCAGGCTGAAGCCATTAGGAAGGCTGCAGATGCCTATTATCTCTCCACTGCATTCACACCAAATACCAAAAGATTATTAGCGTGGGTGAGAAAGTTTTCCTGACTTTATTCATCTTCAGTTTCAAAGTATATATCTTTCAAAATAATGTGGTGTTTGGAATCAAAACCAATCTTGCCTTGTTGTTGTAACTTACCCATAAGTCGTGTAATCGTTACCCTGGTTGTGCAGCAGGCGCTGGCAAGTTCTTCATGAGTCAGGCGAATATTCAAGCGAGTTCCTTCTAGGATTGGTTGACCAATTTCCTGTTTTAGAAGCAGTAACAATTGCTCAAAGCGGTCTTGTACCCGTCGTCTACCAGCAATCAGCAAAAAAGATTCTGTTTGCCGTAACCGTTGATTGATTTTTGGTAACAGCATATGACTCAACGTTGGTGAACCTGCAATTTCCGCAAGGGAAATTGACACTAATTTTACATCCGATAGAGCAGTTGCTTGGTAAGTTTGTAGCGAGGTCAGATTTGAACCAAAAACCATTCCAACTCCTGCCAACCCAACGATGAGTTCCTCTCCGGTTTCATACAGTGTACTTAGCTTAACATAACCTTGACATATATACCAAATCATGCATTGGTTGAGAGGGAGAAAGTCTCCTTTGCTACAATTGTGCCAAAGCTTGTTTTGAGTTACATCGGAGTCATAGTTCAACAGTGCTAATTCTACTTGCTTGCGATCGCTTATGTTACGCACTAGCCAGCGGAGTCCTATTGGCTGATGCTGCTGATTATGGATCACTGCCACTGTTATGGCGGCGTCAAATAACTCGCCATTGTGTTTTTGAATATGTAGGACTAACTCTTTTGGTTTTTTGCATTCCCGTAGTTGGCTGAGGTAGCTGCGAAAGTTTTGACGATCTCCAAGCGCTACGAAGTTAGCCATTGGTATACCCAGCATAAACTGCTGTGAGAGGTTCAGTAGTGTCGCCGCAGTATGGTTGGCTTCTAGAATTATGCCTAAGGTATCTGTCACTAAATAGGCGTCTGGTGCAAACTCAAATAAATCCTGGTAGCGTTGGCGTTCCGTTTCTAACAAGTTTCGTGTTAGCAACAGTTCTTCATTCTGCTGATAAAGTTCCTCTACAGCCACATTGACAATTTCCGAGGTGCTACCAAGTTCGACAAGAGTTTGCGGTAGTACATCTGGTATAACAGGAACTGTACTTAGATCTTGATATAAATTTGTTAAACGCGTGTGCATTCCGTGTACGCGTTTGGTAAATTTGTCTATTTCTAATTTGTCTATATTCACTCTTAATTTATTCTCCACAGCTTTCAAGGTTAAACAAAAAATCTAACGAAGTAAAAGATACAAAGGACACAATGTTAGTCAAAGATATAGACAGAGCAATTGCTTCTAAAAATTGCTCTGTCGCGCTAACGAAATGATATAATCATATTTTAATATTCGATAATTGTTACTAAATTTTACTTGTTCAAGTCAGAGTTAAGAATTTTCGGCAGAGCCTAAGCATTGACAAGATTTTGAAAAAATAGTGTAGGTCTGTAGCATTTCCTAAAGCCCATTTTTTAAAAATTGGTCAGACATTATTGATATAATTCTTTAATCAAAACAGTAGTACACTCTGGTGATAAAACGCAAAAAATTCCACTGTATTATTATAAAAATAACAGATTTTACGGTTTATTGATCCACTTCATCCTAAGATTTATGACAAGACCTTTTCATTAAACTCCTAATTGTAAACCTCTCTTATCGGAGATTCATACAAGACCTGTTGTCATTTATAAAATTAGTAAAATATACTACTTCGCATTACCCTCGTTGTATCTTATGCAAACTCCAAACGGTGTGACATCTACCTTCCAAGACGTATCACGCAGAGAATTGCCAGAGATAGTGAGAGTTCAATTGCAAATGCTCTTGGAAGCGGGGGACTTGCAGGGAGCAAAAGCGATTTTGATACCTGTACAGGCTCCAGATATCGCCCAGGCGATTGAAGGCTTACCAAAAGCAATGCATGCTTTGGCATTTCGCTTGCTTTCTAAACAAGAAGCGATCGTTGTTTATGAATATCTTGACTATAGCGTCCAAGAAGGGCTGATCGAGGAATTGAAAAGTCAGGAAGTTCTTGATATTGTTGACAAAATGTCGCCAGATGACCGAGCGAGGTTATTTGACGAATTACCAGCAACAATTGTTAATCGATTGCTAGAACAACTCAGCCCCAACGAACGCCAAGCAACATCTTTACTGTTGGGTTATGAAGCAGGAACAGCTGGACGGATCATGACGCCAGAGTTAATCTTGCTCCAAGAAGATTTTACAGTGGCTCAAACTTTGGAGCGGATTCGCAGCGTCAATAATGCGAGCGAGATGATTTATTATCTCTATATTACTAATGCAGCAAAGCGGTTGACTGGAATTTTGTCTTTACGGGATTTGGTGACTTCTCAACCAGAGGAAAAGATTGGCAATGTTATGACTCAAGAAGCGGTGTTTGTCTACACCGATACAGACCAAGAAGAAGTCGCTATGTTGATACAACGATATGACTTTCTTGCTGTGCCTGTGGTGGATCGAGAACAGCGTCTTGTTGGTATTATTACCGTTGATGATGTCATAGATATCCTACAAGAGGAAACAACTGAAGATATCTACACCTTGGGTGGTGGGGTGCAATCTGGAGGCGACAACTATTTTCAATCGAATTTAATTTCAGTCGCTCGCAAGCGAGTTGTGTGGTTGTTAGTCTTACTTGTAACCAACACTGTTACAGGAAGTATTATTAAGTCACAAGAAGATATTTTGTCGAAAGTGGTAACGTTGGCGGCGTTTATCCCCTTGCTCACAGGTACTGGTGGGAATGTTGGGGCGCAGTCTTCAACAGTGGTGATTCGTGGAATGAACACGGATGAAATGGGTGCTTTGGGACCATTGCAAGTTGTTGGACGCGAAGCACTCGCAGGTGCGTTGCTGGGAGGAATATTGGGAACGATCGCCACGGTATGGGCTTTCTTTTTGCAAAATAATTTAGAGGTGGCGATCGCAGTTGGAACTAGTCTTGTAGCTATTTCTATTTTAGCCTCCGTCTCTGGTTCTGCACTCCCGTTTTTGTTCCGCCGACTCCGTTTAGATCCAGCATTGATGTCAGCACCCTTTATCACGACAGCTGTGGATGTTTTGGGTGTGTTAATTTACTTTAACTTGGCACGGATTATTTTAAAAATGTGAGAATAAGTCAGCACTCAGGAGAAGAAGAAAAAATCAACATATCATATTCTGGCTTCTGACTCCTGGATTCTTCTTTGAGAACTCCAAAATCAAAAATAGATATGCGCGTTATTATCCAACGAGTCAAATCATCTCAAGTGACAGTTAACAGTGAAATTATTGGTAAAATTGGTCGAGGGTTAAACTTGCTTGTGGGCATTGCCGATACTGACACTGATGCTGAACTTGATTGGATGGTGCGTAAATGTTTAGAACTGCGACTGTTTGGTGATCAACAAGACGGATCGCGCTGGGAAAAATCTGTACAAGAAATAGGCGGCGAGTTACTAGTCATTAGTCAGTTTACGCTTTACGGTGATTGTCGCAAAGGTCGCCGTCCCTCCTTTGACCGTTCAGCAGCTCCCAAAGTCGCTCAAGAATTGTATAATCGTTTTGTTGAAAAGTTACGCGAAAGCGGTTTGCGAGTCGAAACAGGTGAATTTGGGGCAATGATGCAAGTCTCGATAGAAAATGACGGACCTGTCACTTTGTTACTAGAGCGAGAAATAGCATAAGAGTTTATACGGAAAAATAAAATCTCAGCAGCCGCTAGACTCCTATGTACGAAATGATGAGAGAATATTAAACAAACGATAACAAAAGTTTAAATTCACTCATCATGGCTCAAATTCAGTTCTCCAGAGGTAAAAACGAAGAAGGCATTCCAGAGGTGCGCCTAACACGATCAAAGAGTGGTGACAGTTCAACAGCAACGTTTATCTTCCAAAATCCCCAAGCTTTGGATAGTAAGAGTACTGAAGAAATCACTGGGATGTACATGATTGACGAAGAGGGAGAAATCGTCACCCGCGAAGTCAAGGGTAAATTCGTCAACGGTAAGCCAGAAGCATTAGAAGCTATTTATCTAATGAAATCCAAAGATGAGTGGGACCGCTTTATGCGGTTTATGGAAAGGTATGCTGAAGAAAAGGGTCTGGAATTCAGCGGAAAATCTTAAACTGTCATGAGTCAAACACAAACTCAGACTCTAATAAAGCCAGAAGAAAAAATACCGTAACTGCGTTTTAGACACTTCTACCCCTCTGGACGTATTTGCTTTGTCCACAGAGGTTTTCAGCCATTTTTCCTTTTTTGAAAGTTCTCAAATCCCACTTATCAGTGTTGGATTTGTGTCTACCGCAGGAATCCACTTTCGGGCTACTTGAGTTGTTTGTTAATACTTGATACTGCCCAGTTTGGTATCACCCATGCCTATTCTGGGCTTGTTCTCAACTCCACAACCCCATCAATTGCTCTTTTTTGGTCATCTTAACCATCTAAAACTGTGCATCGATGTCTTCCTAAAGTTTTTGTGAGTCAACGCAGATAGTGTCGGATTATTTTTTTATTGATATAACTCATTCTAAATTGTCTGAAAAACTTTTATATTTCTTAATAATTAAATTTTTTGCTATGGAGAAATATGAAGTTATTCAACCATTAGATAGAGTAAGTGTAACCAACTATTTTCATAAACTGTAGAGGTCATTATAAGTCGTCTTTACTTTAACGTGGATGTTAATGTTGTCCTGTGAGCCTTCTACATTGCGTGTTCTAGTGGTTGACGATCACGAACTCACTCGTCTAACCCTAAAATTAGCCTTTTCTGCTCAAAAAAATCTTCAAGTTGTTGGTTTAGCCAGCAATGGTCAAGAAGCTGTAGAAATGGTTAAACGCTATCACCCTGATGTGATAGTACTAGATTTACATATGCCAGTTATGGATGGTTGGCGTGCTTCTGGTCATATTAAAGCTATTGCTCCAAATACCCAAATCATTGCTTACTCCTCAGTTGAAGATAACAAATCTCAGGAAACAAGGGAATTGGCTTGCTTGGATGCTTTTTGTAAAAAAGAGACACCAACAGGCGAACTTATTGCCCTGGTTAGAAAATTGGGACAAAGTCTACCTAATCATTGGTAGCTGGATAAATGATACAACAAACAAACTTGGGAAATGTAAAACTGCGTATATGGAAACTGAAAAATATGGGGGTTTTGAAGAGCGTCGATCTAACTGTAAGTTAGAGTTTTACGACGCTATTTTTTGTAATTTGTATCTCTTGTTATGACTTAACTAAATTTCTGATTGTGGAAAGGTGCGTCTATACTCATCAATAAGCTCATCCATTTCTTCGAGAGCCTGATTCACGTCAATTCTTAAAGTTCCCAAGTTTGGCTGTTCCAACAGAGTCAATAAATAGTCTCGTTGACTTTGAACCTTAATCACTCGTTCTTTGATAATTTGTGTATCCATTGCTATCCTCCTGTCTTCAACTGATAGATTTACAATAATACAATTGCGCACAACATTTGAAAAGGTACAAATAGCGCTATCACTGTTTCAGGTTACACAAGAGGTATCTGTTGTTTAACAGTTCTCATACCTTGAAGCCAAAACCTTGCAGTCTTGGGGCTAGAAAAACAGTTCAATCTTTAAGTTAGCTACAACCCAAGCTGTCTTTGCTGTGTAAGTGGAGTTGGGGGATAAGACCGCATTCCATATTAACAAGCTAGATAGGCATTTTGTTGCAATTTTTAACTATAATACCATTTTTTACCGCTTGTGCTAGCTTTTAGCGTTCAAATCTCACCTGTGTTTTACTTCAATCTACGATAATGGACTGCTACTCTTCCCTAACTTGTTCATTATCACCGATGATAGAAAAACTAAGGTACTAGGAATACATAACGAACTATAATCATGTTACGTCAAATTTCCTTGGGAACGCTAGGTATAAGCATCGGTGGTGTTTTGACTATTATTGGTTTTGCTGCCTACGCTGCTGACAATGCCACACTGAATCTTATCGGATTTTTTTATGGGATTCCTCTTTTACTAGGAGGATTAGCACTCAAAGCTAACGAGCTTAAACCTGTGCCTTTGAGTCAACTCACGACGCCACAAGTGTTGACACTTAGAAACGATCAAGCAACTTCTACTCAGAATAAAATTCGCCAAGACATTACTCGATATCGCTACGGTCAAGACGTGCATTTATACGAAGCGCTCTCGTTTCTGAAGCTTGGTTCTAGAGATGATGATATACCAACTGTCACAGAATTACAAGAAACAGAAATCAATGGAGCTTATGCTTTGATTTTGAAATTTGATTCGCCAGCGGTACCAATCGAAGTTTGGCAACAAAAGCAGGAAAAAATGACTAGTTTTTTTGGTCCTGGAGTAGAAGTAAAAGTGACACAGCCAGAATCTGAGAAAATTGATTTGACGCTAATTGCTACGAAAAAATAGTGATTATTCATTAGTTCTGAGTTTTTTGGTAATGACTAAGAGCTAATGAATAATATTTATTTTTCTAAACGGACAGCATACCACTGTAAATACTGGCCAGAACCAACATCTAACTCGCAACTCGTATCGATTAAATATTTTGCTTGTGCTTCTACTGAATCAAGAGATTGCAAATCGGGTGGCAAATCCTCAAATTTAAGTTTGTGTAAAATTTCCTTGAGCTTCTCTAATAACTCTAAAGCAGAAAGAAATTGTTCGGGTTGCTTTGTTTCTAAAACGACAAAATAATCTTGTTGATACATTAATGAATCTGGCATAACTAGGTGACTCAAATCAAGGATAGGATAAAAGATAGGTATAGATTCGTCAAAGAAGTGTTCTATATAACAATCCTAATTGATTTGCCCTATGGCTAACATTATGGCTGCGCCGTAAGCGCAAAGCGCACACGTGAAATCTTTGATCTTGGCTATGGTTTGTCCAAAGTCGTAACAAATGACTCCCGGTTCGCTCTTTTTTAGGAAAGTCAGAACCATTGGAAAAATCTAGATTTGAAAAAAGTATGAGGTCTATGAAGGATATGATCACCTAAACAATATCTCATTTTAAGCAACAAGTGCTCGTGCAATACGCGCTCCTCGCGTCTGCCCTTGTTTACCGGGTTAACTTCTGGGAAAACCTCTCTAAAAATCCAACTAGGGCTATTGCGCGTCCCTTGTAGCGTGTCCCTATGTCCTCCGGACACGCTACAAGGGACATAACTCAGCGCAGACGCCTTCGACGTATCGCCCTAGTTGCCAACGCACCAAATCCAGATTTTTTCTTGCATTTTTGTCAAATCCAAACAACCGTGGGAAATGTCATGACACCTTTGGGCATGCCTATAGTACGTCTTCAACGTTCATGCGTAGCGTGTCCTTTTGGGACTGGTGTAATCGCAAAGACTCTATTTTATGTTTTTCAATGTTGACTTACTTATATAAGTCACGGTGTTGGATAATTGCGTAATGATTTCACACCGTGATGTATATGTTGTTTAGTATTTTTGGCTCTTATGGAATGCAACTCATGTCAGGCATAAGCCCATTCTTGATGACCAAAGAAACTCCTGTGATTCTCGTGGCTGATGACGACAAGTCAACGCGAATAATGTTGCGTGATGCTATGGAAAAGGAAGGCTATCGAGTAGTCGAAGTCAGTGATGGGAAACAGTGTCTAGATGTATACGCATCTGTCAAACCTGATTTAGTTTTACTAGATGCTGTTATGCCAATTATGGATGGCTTTACATGCTGTAAGCAACTGAGCAAAATATCCAGCAATTTTGGTAACTCAACACTTGCTAATCCAGTGATAGAATCTTCATTGAACCATAGTGCTATTTCAGTACTTTCGAATAGTACTCCCATATTAATGATTACTGGCTTGGACGATCCTGAGTCAGTGGATCGCGCCTTTGAAGCAGGAGCAAGCGACTATGTCACCAAGCCTATTCACTGGGCTGTTTTGCGTCAGCGCGTACGAAGACTACTCCAACAAGCGCAACTATACAAACAGTTTGAGGCTGCTACCCATGCTTTACAGGAACTTGCCAATATAGATGGATTAACTGGAGTGGCTAATCGTCGCCGCTTTGACCACTATTTAAGTATTAAGTGGTTGAACTTAGCACAGGAGCAACTGCCTTTATCACTGATTTTATGCGATATTGACTATTTTAAACTTTATAACGATAGATATGGTCACCCTGCTGGAGATGCCTGTTTGCAAAAGGTGGCTGCTGTCTTGAACCGTTTGGCTCAGAGAAATGAGGATTTAGTAGCGCGTTATGGTGGTGAAGAATTTGCAGTGATTATGCCTAACACTCATGCTGCTGGTGCTGTTCACGTTGCAGCTAGCATACAAGCTGGAGTCAGGGAATTACAAATGGATCATTCTGAATCTGAGGTTAGCCGTTACCTCACTTTGAGCTTAGGGGTAGCGACGACACTCCCCAGTTTTGAATCTTCTTCAACAAGTTTAGTTGTTGCAGCAGATAAGGCGCTTTACCAAGCAAAAGCAGAAGGACGCAATCGCATTATACTCAAGCAATTGAACTGTTGAGTGCTTTAAGCTTTACACTAGAAATAGTCAAACTGTGGTTAAGATAACAATTAGTTTCACTAAAATTTTGCACATTCCTTACTACAAAAGCCGATGACGGGATTTGAACCCGTGGCCTGCTGATTACGAATCAGCTGCTCTACCACTGAGCCACATCGGCATACCTCACGCATTATTATAGCTTATGACACAACAAAATAACAAAAGTCGTATTAATTCAGAACAATACGCCCGTCTCAAGGCAGAAGCCACAGCACCCTATCGGGGCTTAAGGCAATTTATCTACATTACTTGTGGTGCTTCTGGTTTTATTGGTGTGGTCATCTTTCTTTCTAAGGTACTTGCAGGACGTGATGTTGAGAGTGCGTTGCCGAATTTAGCACTTCAAATAGGAGTGGTTGCTTTAATGGTTTTTCTTTGGCGTTGGGAGCAGCGTAGACAACAACGCCCCAAATAGCAATTGATTATAGTTTACTTCTGCTGGTGTCTGAGGCTTATCTTTCTTGGTGATTCATTATTTTTCAAAATCAATTGGAAAATATTATGAGCACAAAATTATCATAATTTATTTTTAAAAGAATGAATTACAAGCTTTTGCGATAGCGTCTCATACCTTTAGATAAGTAAGCTAATAAAAATGTTGATATCTCCATCATAGCTAAGTTCCAGTTAGTCATTGCTAGTATACTAGTGCCGATAAGTAGCAAGCAGAGTAAGCTGTATTTAATCTTCATTCATCCTCACTTTTTACAAACCAAATCTTAAAAATTTTTCCGGCTAAACTCATCTTTAGGAACAATCCGTTTTGGAGAACTTTCTTTTGCTCCACGAGTTAAAAAGAGAAGTCCTCCTAACTCAGGCTGATTTTATAGGCTTTTATTTCTCCTCTCCATCAGCTTTCAGCTCACGTACGCATTCTTGCCCAACACCGATAATGAATCCTAAGCTGGCACCAATTAAAGCATATCTGTTGTGCAAATCTTTGTAGTACTGAGTTTCATATATAAGTTGATTAAAGTTACGTTGACCAATTTGAGCAGCAGCTAAGCCAATAACTGCGCCGAGGAGAGCAGTTATAGTACCTGAGAAGATGATGAGCTTAATATTCATAATTTCTCAAACTCAGATTGTGATCAGATAAAACTATACAACTAGCGCTGGAATAAATTGTCTGAGGAAAACAGTTACCAGTTACCAGTAAACAGTGAACAGCTGGTTATTTACTGATAACTGGTAACTGCTCACTGCTAACTGATTGGACTAGTGGTGCAAGAAGAAAGAGTAAAACAGATACACAACAGTGATCGTAAACAAAATGTGATTTATCCAATCGTTTGCATTCCATTGTTTGAACATTTGTGTAACCTCTATAGACAAACTTTATAACTGCAACTTGGGATCACTCATTTTGTGGAGTCGTCTTAAATCTAGGGAGCGGTTGTTCTTTTTGGTCTGGTTGAACCTGAGGCGGCTGACTTTGCTCTGGATGCTGTGGCGAACTGGGCTTGTTAGGTTTACCTGGTTTCAAGAAGCGCTCTTCTAGGTTTTTAATAACAACGTACAGCACTGGCACTAAAAACAAACTTAAGATTGTTGAAATCAGATAACCGCCAAACAGCGCTGTTCCCAAAGACCAACGGCTCATAGCGCCAGCGCCAGAAGCGATCACCAGGGGCCAGAAACCGACTAAACCAGCAAAAGCAGTCATAAGAATTGGTCGCAAGCGTTCCTCAGCAGCACGGATAGCAGCTCTTGTGGAATTCATCCCTAACGCCGCTGATTGGTTAGCAAACTCTACAATCAGAATTGCGTTCTTACTCGCCAAACCAATGAGCATGACGAGCGCGACTTGAGCATAGATATTATTGTTAACCACAGGCCAAACGCCGCCTGCTTGGAAAACATTGGCACGAAACACAACTGCACCAAGTGCACCCAAGATTGCCAGAGGTACGGTAATCATGATGATTATGGGATCGACGTAGCTTTCGTACTGCGCCGCTAACACCAAGAAAACCATGACAAAAGCTAAGCCAAAAATGATGGGTGCTGCACCGCCAGAGGATTTCTCCTGAAGAGCAGTTCCTGTCCAAGCAAAGCCAAATCCCGGTTGTAAAACTTCGTTGGCGACTGCTTCCATTGCTTGAATTGCCTGTCCGGTACTATAGCCCGGTGCTGGAGCTCCTTGAATTTTGATTGACGGATAGACGTTGTAGTGAGTGATAACAGGCGGATAAGTAATTCTTTCTAATTGCACCAAAGAACTCAGTTGAACCAGATTACCATTTTGGGAATTACCATTTTGGGAATTACTACTTTGGGAATTACTACTTTGGGAATTACTACTTTGGGAATTACTACTTTGGGAGCGTACGTACAGACGACTGAGGTCTTCAGGATTAGAGCGCACTGTCCCCTCTGCTTGGGCGTAAACCCGATACAGTCGCCCGCCAAGCACGTATTGGTTGACATAGCTTGCACCCAGGTAGGTCTGCATGGTGTTAAAAATATCACTGATTTTGACGTTTTGTGCCTTGGCTTGGTTGCGATCAATGGAAATCTGCATCATCGGGGCATTGAAGGTGAATTGAGAAAAGACACCTCCTAGTTCCGGTCGCTTCTGGGCTGCTGCCATCACCTTTTGGGTGTTGTCAATGAGCACTTCCATAGGCAGGGCTTGTTTGTTTTGGATATACATCTCCAAGCCACCTGTACTACCTAAGCCATCGACGGGTGGCGCATTAACAGCGATCGCCCTCGCTCCAGGAATTTTTTGTTGCAACCCTTTATTAATTTTTTGCAGAATTCCAAAGACTGAATGGTCAACACCAGGACGCTCTTTCCAATCTTTAAGCTTGACGAAAAACAGGGACTTGTTACTCGCGTTCCCCTCAAACCCGAAGCCAGCGTTCCCGACAACATGCTCAACTTCTGGCAGTGGCTTTACGACTTCTTCAGTAATCTTCTTGACGATATCAAGGCTGTAGTTGAGAGACACGCCTGGTGGCGCTTCGACAATTGCAAAGAAATAACCCTGATCCTCTTCGGGGATAAACCCTTGGGGAGTCGTCTGGTAAATCCAACCTGTCAAGACTAAACCCGCAATAAACACTGGAATCACGATCCATCGAAGCCGGATCAGGAATTCTACAATTTTGATGTATCCTCCCTTGAACCAATCAAAAATCTTATTAAACCAGCGAAAAAATATGCCCAATGGGCCGTGGACTTCCTGCTGTTGCCGCATGATGATAGCTGACATACTGGGAGAGAAAGTCAGAGCGTTGAAGACAGAAATGGCAATGGAAAAAGCAATAATTAAGGCGAATTGTTTGTAAACGATACCAGTCGTGCCAGGGAAGAAAGTCACGGGGATAAACACCGCCATCAGTACCACTGATGTCGCAATCACTGCCCCGGTGAGTTCTTCCATTGCATCTAGGGCTGCTTGCAGTGGTTTCATGCCCTGTTCGAGTTTGGCAGCGATCGCCTCCACAACGACAATCCCATCATCCACCACCAAACCTGTTGCCAGGATAATACCGAATATTGTCAACTGATTGAGAGTAAACCCAAACACAAACGCAAATGCCATCGCGCCAATTAGGGATACAGGAATGGCAATGGCGGGAATGATTGCGGTGCGCCAATCTTGTAAAAAGATGAAGATGACGAGGAATACCAGGGCGATCGCCTCTGTTAGGGTTTTGAAGGCTTCATCGAGAGAAGCTGCTACGAACAAAGTATTGTCCAAGCCGATCGCTGCCTTTAATCCTGGCGGAAAATTAGGTTGTAACTCCGCCATTTTCTCTTTGATTGCCTTTGCCGTATTCCAAGCATTTGTACCTGGGAGTTGATAAGCTAACAAAATGACTGCTGGTGAACCGTCAAATAACGTCGTCGCACTATAATCTTCCGCCCCAACTACCGCTCGACCAACATCTTTTAACCGGATGAGCGTACCATCAGTGCCTGTTTGCACCACAATGTCTTCTGCTTCTGCAGGAGTGGTAAACCGACCACTTGCTCGTAGAGCAATTTCATACTGCTGCTCATTGGGAGTAGGCTGCTGACCAATTCTCCCTGCGCCAACCTGGATATTTTGTTCGGAAATGGCATCGATGACATCCTGTGATGTCAAATTCCTGGCAGCCAAGGCATCGGGATCAAGCCAAATACGCATGGCATATTTGCGCTCCCCCACAATTCTGATTGAACCTACGCCCTCAATTCGTTTGATTTCATCAAAGATTAGTCGGTCAACGTAGTTGCTGAGGAACACAGTGTCGTAGATGAAGTTTCCATTCTTGTCTTTTTCCGAATAAAAGCTATAGGCAAGAGTAATAGTTGGAGATTGCTTTTTGGTTGTCACGCCAATGCGGGTGACTTGTTCTGGTAAAGAGGCGTTGGCGACCGCCACATTATTTTGCACGAGAACTTGGGCAGTGTTCCTATCCATGTCTGTAGGAAAAGAGACGTTAACGGTGGTGTCGCCATTATTTGTCGTCTGCGACGACATATACACCACTCGCTCTGTGCCGTTGATTTCCCGCTCTAGCACAGTGGTAACGTTTTCTTCTGCTGTTTTGGCATCAGTACCAAGATAGTTAGCAGTGACACTCACCTGCTTGAGAGCCAATTCTGGTAGCTTATCTAAAGCCAACAGGGGAATGCAGATTCCTCCGAGCAAGAGAATCAGTACCGTGCAAACTGTAGTTAAGACTGGTCGCTTGATGAAAAGATCGGCAATATTCATAGCCCAGGAGTTAGATGATTGAGTTGATGGTGCGTGCTCACTGCTCAAACATTCAAAATTCAAAGTTTAAAGTTCAAAATTCAAAATTATTTTTGAATTTTGAATTCCCTACTGTGGTGGACTAGGACTCAGGTTTAATGGGAGAACCATCCTTGAGGGTAAGAATTTGCGTGACCGCAATTTGATCGCCTGGCTTGAGTCCATCAACTACCTGGTAGTTTTGACCTTGAATGGCTCCTAGATTCACGGGCTGCTTCCGCACAGTTAGTTTTGACCCTTGTTTTGACCTTACTGTCTGAGCTACATAGACAAAGTTTTGCGCCCCGATAGGAGATACAGCAACTGTGGGAATTAAAACACCTGGACGTTGACTCCAAATGACTCGTGCGCTGACAAACTGTCCCTCGCGTAAGTTGCCGCTAGAGTTGGGAAACGCAGCTTTGGTTAAGACAGCTTGGGTACCTGTATCTGCCTCTGCGGAGATAAAGTTGATACTCCCAGTCACCAAGCGTTTTTTTGTCTTGGGGTCAATGAGTTCCACTGGTAACCCCCGTTGTAGTTGTGAAGAGCGGTTGGTGGGAATTGAAATTCGTAGGAAAAGATTGTCGTTTTGGGTAATCGTGGTTAGCGTTTGACCAGTGCTAACGTAGTCTCCAACTTTGACTGCGAAGTCACCCACAGCTCCGTTAATGGGTGCCAGTACCTGTTTATACTGAAAAGACACGCGAGTACTAGCTACATCTGCCTCACCTTGTCGGATGTTCGCTTGTGCTTGATTTACGCTAGCTTTGGCAGCTTGTACCTGTTCCTCATCGGCGCGCAGCGTTGCGATCGCCTGGTTTAAGTTTTTCCGGGCAATGTCTAACTCCTGTTTTGCTTGTGCCCCAGCAGACACCAGTCGCTGCGCCCTTTGGAACTGAACCTGTTGAAGTTCTACGTCTGCCGCATCCTTGGCCCGTTGTGCCTCTTGTGCCTTCACTTGCGCCCGGGCTGTGCCATAAGCAGATTTATATGAGTTAACTTTGGCAATGGCGCTATTGAGATCCGAACCAGTGCGATCAGGACGCAGCAGCACAATTGGCGTTCCCTGCTTGACTTGATCTCCTGAGGAAACGGGGATCGACTCTATCCGACCTTGGATTTCTGGTTGCAACGAAACTCTCTGCTGAGCTTCCAGTCTACCCAAAAACTCTGAGACCTCTTGCACCTGACTAGATTTCAATAACTGCAACTTGACCGGAGTTGGTGGCGGTTCGGTGGCTGTGGCAGAGGGTTTGCTCCGACCGCAGGCGCTGGTGAACATAGAGGCAACAAGCACTGGAAATAATAGTTTAGTTGCTATTAGGGCGTCAGCTTTTTTAGACATTATTTCTAACCGAAGAATTTCACTCTGATGAAGTCAAAAAATGAATATTTCTTACAAGTATTTGAATTCTGAATGTTCAAGTCTGTCAGGAGAACTCTACTTGCTTTTTGGCAATATTTTGACATAATAGCTGTGTTTTGCTCAAATACCGCACACAAGCAAGCGATTGAAGAAATAATTCGTCATTTTTGAACCAAAAGGAGAATTCCACCAGCGTGAGGGATGACAACCAATTGGTGCAGCCAGCGTGTAGTCTAGGTCATCGCACTTTATCCATTTATTGTCTGCTCGCCAGCCTACACGCTCGCCAAATCGCTCAATGACTCCAGTATCTTGATTAATGGTGGTATCGAGTGAACCACCAACACTTTGATAAATCTGTATTTGCACACTGAAACCAAAGCGACCTTGGCTATAGTTTTTCCACAGGTTGTCTATCACTCGTAGTTCATCACAAGAAAACTGTCTCATGTCATCCGGAGTGATATCTCCCAACTCTGGCTCTCCTGTTATGGCTTGGATGACCCGGATTGTTTCCCAGTCTGCTTCTCGTAGGTTTCCTGTCGCTAACAACTCGCGCAGCTTCTTATATTTATGGATATCAGCAACCATTAAGAAATTTTCTTCTGAGCGAGCAATGCGATCGCCTAGATTTGATAACAGCTGATTGAGTTGTTGTAGCTGCACTTCTATCGCGCTTAAGCGAGTCGTGACTTCTGATTCATGCACTTCATTAGACATTGAATTCCTCACTAAAAAGGGAACATTTTCAAATTTTCCAATCCTGTACAGAGAATTTTGCTACAAGCCTTGTCAACTACCAATTTTTTTGATTAACTTGTTTCCATCTTCACACTATTCGTGCAAGAGGTCTACTCCTGATCGCACCTGTTTGTTGACTACTCCTTAAGAATTCAGTTGTGGTTGTAGTGTGTTTATGGGCGAGTAAGGGAACTTTATTTCTTTCAAGAAACACAGGGGTGTAGGGGTGTGGGGGTGTAAGGGGAGCCAGTACTTGATGAGGGTCTCCCTCCGTAGGTATCTGGCGTCCGGGTTCCCCGACTTGAGGCATCTGGTGAGACCAGCGCTGCAGGAGGGTTTCCCTCCGTAGGCGACTGGCGAACCCGAAGGGCGTTGTAAGGGGAAACAGGTGTTTCTTTCATCCATAACGGGTGGCGAATGCCGCCAGTCGGACGCTTTCAAGAAACACAGGGAACAGGGAACGCTTAACAGGGAAATGGTGTTTCTTTCATTCGTTGGGGGTGTGTAGTCGCGCCCCTTGGGCGCTCCATACCTAAACATAAGGCACTTACCACTGATAAAATGTCCCACCGTCACAAGCGCCTGAAAGGCTCGGCATCTACACTATCAACGGGTTTGCACACCGATTAACGACTACGGCGGGACATTTTATACCAATTCAAAATTAAAAATTCGTCTTGAAAAGTTTTGCGCCGGGAAACCCCTATGGCTAACGCCACGCCTTACGGTGAGACCAGCGCTCTTGGTAGGGTTTCCCTCCGCAGCACTGGTCTCACCGGACGCGCAAACTTTTCGCAAAATGAAGAAAGTCAGACATCACAAGGGTTTGGGAGTGTGTATCTATCGCATTCTTTTTTCAAATTGGTATAGCAGTTGCCAGGTAGATTAGGACATCAACTAATGATAAAACACGGAAACCACGGGACAATCACACGCCTGCTCCCTGCTCCCTGCTATATTATTTTTTGATTCTCCCTAAAAAGTAGAGGTTTGGTGTTTCGTTGTCTTGTCTATTCTTGTGGTTCTTCTCAGATTCTTGCTATTTCTTTGGGAAAATTTTGGGCGTTACAGATTTGATAGCGGAGCGTGGCGTTAGCCATAGCGTCCCCTTTTGACCTTGGCGAACAACAAAAATTCTGCTAAAAAATGTGTGTTTTCACTTTCACCCTATATTTTTCTGTCTTTTTAGAGACTAGTAGATAATATTAAGTTGGATTAATCTTTCTTCACTTTGCGAAACACAAAACCATAAAAAATAAAAAAATTATTAGAAAATATCAAACGGGGCGAATTTACTGAGAGACTAAGTATAGTTCAAACGGGGTCAGCTTATATAAAGACCCTGAATATACATTTTAAATGTTTTTTAAAAAGGGGTCATGTAGATTTAAAGACCCCAATGTTAGTTTAAATAACAATATGCAAAGCGCCAGACGAACAACTTGTCAGTCATGGCGCTTTTAACTTTCAACTTATGGGGTTCTTACCAAATACGGAGAAGGAATTGCTTTAGCGCTTCCTTTACTAACTAGTGCTTGGTAAACAAAGGCAGCAACTTCTGCCCTGGTAGCTTGACGATTAGGATTTAACTCCTTAACTGTGGGGTAATTTATCACCAGTTGCTGTGCAGTGGCTGCGGCTACTGAATTGGTGGCATAGTTGGGAATCTGGGAAGCATCGTTATATATGGAAAGGACATTCTGATTATTCACAGATAAGTTCATACCGCTTGCTAAGGAGACTAGTACCTGCACTCGCGGAATTTGTTGCTGTGGTTTAAAGGTACGATCAGGATACCCAGAAACAAAGCCACCTTGGTACGCAGATTGAATGACTTGGAAACCCCAGAAATTGTTGGCGACGTCGCTGAAGTTTGTGAGTTGGCGCTTAGCTGTGGGTGCAAAGGCTTTGGTCACAATGGCGGCAAATTGGGCACGGGTGACAGGTTCATCAGGTTTAAAAGTGCCATCGGGAAATCCAGCAATAATATTCTTAGAGGCTAGAGCTTCGATGTAGCTTTTTGCCCAATAATTTGCTGGCAAATCCTTAAACGCAACTGGACCACCTGCTGACGGTTCAACCTTGGCGGCGACAAATTCGACTTGACCAAGAATGCGCTTGGGGTCAATATCATTGCCGACCGCAACAATAGTATTCTTACCCTTGCTGTTGTTCACGTCATGGGCAGTATTACTGCGGATCAAGTTACCGCCAGGACTTTCAGCGGTGCCAAGATCAGGTGAAGCATTCATTATCACGATTATGCCATCACGTTTATTCTTTTGAATGACATTTTTACGGAGTACTGGTTTTGCTGATTCGGAAATAAACAGACCATCTTGGTTTCCAATAATCTGGTTTCCTTCTACTAGGGGTGTGGAAGTACCACCGATCGCTAAACCAAAACCTGTGTCCTGAAATAAATTATTCCGAATCTCTCCAGTCGCCGACTTAGCAACTGAAATCCCATTGCCTTTGTTTTGAACAAAGACATTATTTTCTATTTTTGGATTACCTTGACCTGTAACAAAAACACCATCTCGTATACTATTGGTAAACGTACTATTTGTGATTATAGGATTAGTCGATTCCACCCATATACCAGTACCACGTTGTTGTGGGTTGGTTACTGTTACTCCTGTGATCGTGCTATCTTTATCAGCACGAATCGTCATATTCTGACGGGCAAAGGTAGGACTAATGTAAACGCCACTACCTGTAATTAATACTCCCTGACCTTTTGTCGATTCATCACCGCGCAACGTCACGCTTTGTTTGATCAAAAGTGGAAAAGTTTCTCCACTTTCTTGGTTATAAGTACCAGGAGCAAGTTGAATAACTGTACCTGGCTGGGCTTGATTAAGAGCGTAAGTAATGGTTTTATATGGAGCAGCTTCCGAGTTACTAGCACTAGTGCTGTCTGTACCAGTTTGTGGATTGACGTAAATAACGCTCGCGGTAGTTGGGGCTTGCACTGGAGGAGTTTGCACTGAAGGATCTTGCACTGAAGGAGCTTGCGCCGTAACAGTTGAGGCGATACCTTTAGTGTCGATCGCACCAGCGTTAACCTCAGATACTGGTATTATGAACCCACCAGAAACGACTAATAAAGCGGTTAGTCTTGCTGGAAAAGACAAGGTAAATGCAAGGGATTTACCAGTTTGAATGCGAAAATTTTGCCTTTGCCGAGTATCAAATCCCTGAGGTGCCATTTTATTATTAATGATCTGCGGAAATAGTGTTAGTTGAATAAGGTGTCTCTAACAGCAGGCGTTGCTGTAAAACTCATGCAAACTATAGCTGAAGACCTGTATATTGACATCTGGGTTCCTGCGTTAAAAACAGAAATTTTTACATTCTTTTACATATAGTTTGCACATCGATGCGAATTTTGCGGTGTCGGGGTATTTCATACTTCCCTACACCAAGCAACTCTTATCCTACATTCTTTCTTCTACACTTAATACCACTCATCCGTATACAGATCAAAAAGAAATCAGATTTCTTCAAGAAACCTGATTTTTGAGGTTAAGTTATGTATTGTAAAAACAAAGGTGCAAGTCAATGCCCTACGGGCAGGGTGTAAGGGTGTAAGGGTATAAGGGTGTAGGGGCGTTATCAATAAGCATACCCGTAAGGAGCAAAAGTCAAAAACCTAGGTTATATCGCAAGCTTTTCGCTTCTCCTTAAATGGTATGTTTATTGATGCGTCCCCTGTATTAGTAAGCTAATGTTTCTAAGGTTTCGCGCAAATAACCTTGTACTTGTTCCTCAAGGCGTAGCTTCTGAAATTGAGTATCGCGTTCTAGTAGCCAGCGCTTGAAACCAGAACTTGCTGCGATCGCCGACTTTAAGTTATTCCAAATTTCAGTATTAGGACTAGATTGGTAATCCTTAGAAGTTTTCATTCCAGCCATAATTCCTTGTTCCTTAGTTTCAAATATGAATCTTTAGAGCTAAGTTTAATTAAGCTGTAGCTCTTGTAACTGTTACATTTTACTAATTCTTTATCAGGGTAGTATCTATCTTGCAGCAAATTCTGTGTTATTCGACACTAAAAGATTGAGTTATACTCACGGAAATAGCCCAAAAGATTATAGAAAAAATTCAAGTGGCTATGGCAAAGGCGAAACCTAGTTATCTTGATGATAGCGGCGCAAATCAGTCTTTGGGTTAATACCAATTCTGTGTAACGCTGATTTGGATCAAAAAGTATTGTAAAAATTAACTTAGATTCCGATCCCCGACTTTTCACCAGAAGTCGTAAATCTTGTTTATTCAATCTTAAATTTAGAAAACAAACAGTAATTTTACTTAAAATAGAGATAGATAAATTCGTAGAATGACCAAACACTGGTTGTGACAACATCTGCTCAAATAGTACCACTCGTCAGAGAACCTGAACGCCTAGAACTCCGACTACAAGAAATTCCGCCAGAACCTGGAGTTTATTTGATGCGAGATGCAAGCGATCGCATCATCTATATAGGCAAATCGCGGAAGTTGCGATCGCGTGTTCGTTCTTATTTTCGAGACTCACAAAGACTGAGCGAACGCATCGCTACAATGGTTAAGCAGGTGACAGAAATTGAATTCATTGTCACCGATACCGAAACTGAAGCTTTGGCGTTAGAAGCCAACCTGATCAAGCAGCACCTACCCTATTTCAACGTATTACTCAAGGATGATAAAAAATATCCTTACGTGTGTATTACATGGTCAGAAGATTATCCGCGTATTTTTATCACTCGCAAACGCCAAATAGGGAAAGAAAAAGATAAATTCTACGGACCTTATACTGATTCTGGCTTATTGCGGGAGATATTGCGCTTGTGTAAGCGTATCTTTCCTTTGCGACAACGTCCTCAGCCATTGTTTAAAGATCGTCCTTGCTTGAATTACGATTTAGGACGCTGTCCGGGTGTATGTCAGTTGCTGGTTTCACCAGAAGAATACCGCAAAACTGTGCAAAAAGTGGCGATGGTTTTTCAAGGTCGAAGTCAAGAACTGATCGAGACTTTAACTGAGCAAATGTACAAAGCCGCTGAATATGAAAACTTTGAGTCAGCAGCACGGATTCGCGATCAAATCACTGGATTAAAGTCCCTGAGTGCTGATCAAAAAGTGTCTCTACCAGATGATACAGTTTCCCGTGATGCGATTGCGCTCTTTAGTGACGAACAACTCGCCTGCATTCAATTATTTCAGATTCGCGCTGGACAATTGGTAGGACGTTTAGCATTTGTCGCGGATGCTCACGCGGAATCAGGTGCTATCTTACAAAGAGTGTTGGAAGAGCATTATCAAACTGCTGACTCTGTAGAAATTCCCACAGAGATTTTGGTACAACACGAATTGCCAGATGGGGAGATATTAGCGGATGTCCTGACTACGCGTAAGGGAAGAAAAGTCACGATTTTTAATCCACAGCGACAAGTCAAGGCAGAATTGATTGATATGGTGGAGCGAAATGCTCAATATGAGTTGCAACGAACGCAAAAATTAAGCGATCGCAACCAACAAGCGATGCACGATTTAGCCACCATCCTTGATTTACCCGAGTTACCTCACCGCATCGAAGGTTACGACATTTCCCATATCCAAGGTTCAAACGCCGTTGCTTCCCAAGTTGTGTTTATTGACGGTTTACCCGCCAAGCAGCACTATCGCCATTACAAAATCAAAAATCCTACAGTCACAACAGGACACTCAGACGATTTTGCCAGTCTTGCTGAAGTGATCCAGCGTCGCTTTCGCAAGTATATCGAAGAGCCGCACTTAGCGCGAATGGGAAATCCTGATTGGCCCGACCTTATCATGATAGATGGTGGTAAAGGTCAGTTGTCATCTGTGGTTACAGTCTTGCAAGAAATGAATTTATTGGAAGATTTGCGAGTCATTAGTTTGGCGAAACGGCGAGAAGAAATCTTTTTACCAGGAGAGTCTCAACCACTGGAAACAGAGTCAGAACAACCCGGAGTACAACTTTTGCGGCGCTTACGAGATGAGGCGCATCGGTTCGCCGTGAGTTTTCACAGACAGCAGCGTAGTGATAAATTGAAGCGATCGCGTTTAGATGAAATCTCTGGTTTGGGACACCATCGACAAAAGCAGCTTTTAGGACATTTTCGCTCAGTTGATTATATCCGACAAGCAACACCTGCACAGATTGCCGAAGTACCGGGTATTGGTCCTCGTTTGGCTCAAGAAATTTACGATTATTTCCATCCTTCTTGAAATTCGTATCACCTAATACTGTTTTCTTAACAAAAAAGTGTTGGGTAATTGATAATTTAAAAAAACCCATTATCCATTACCCATTACCTATTACCCATTACCCATTACCCATTACTAAGAACTACGTTAGCAAACATAGGCAATCTGGTTAATCTCCATAACTGGAATTTTTTATAAAATTTTTTGATCACGAGTTAATATGATTATCAATAGTAAACAAAAATAAAGAAAAGCTAAAAATTTACATATTGTTACTAGTCCTAAAGATACAGTGAGTTTTTAATGAGTGCTTTTTAGATATGCCTATTTACAGATTACAGTCATTCGCTTCTAGATTTTAACTATTGAAGTTTAGCCTCCAAGGAAATTTTCGATAGTCTCACAGCGTTTGCTTGCGATCACAGACCGTTTGAGAGCTTGAGTCTGAGAAAAAGTAAAGAAGATCCCCTCTTCCCCCTACACCCCTACACCCCTACACCCCTATACCCCTACACCCTTAGTTCCGGTCAATTCCACTTCCCAAAAAGTTCTATATCTCATAGTAAAAAAGAAAAAGTTGATCTGACTACAAAAAACGAAGTCTCAACGTCTTAGCGATTGGGATCACGGAATTTATAATTAAAGTGAAAAAAGATAAATGATTTATATATCCAGAGTTGGATAACACAGACCTTTAAAATAAAGATAATTAAATAAAGACAAAGAAGAAAGAACAGTTCATTTTATGTTAATGTAAGCGATATAAATTATGGTTTGTTTAATTTTGTAAATCTTATCGATTTACAGGTTTCATTTGCGTTTTTTCAAAAAAATACGAAAGTTAAGGATTTTAAAATGCAGATAGTACAAAATGTTCGCTGCCCAAACTGTGGTAGCGAAGGTGAAAGACATTATTTATTAGATAGTCAACTAACTCGGACACAATGTGCAACCTGTGACTACTTAATGATCACTTGTACACGTACTAACAAAGTGATTGAAGCTTACGCTCCAGGTATTCTTGCACCGCGTTAGTTAAATACTGAATACTGAGTCCTGATTTGTCAGAGGAAATGACTCACAAATCAGGACTCTTTTTTGTTCTCAATTGTCCACAAGCAGCATCAGCTTCTAAACCACGGGAGTAGCGAACACTAACCGCAATTTGTTGCTGCTTGAGGACTTTGACAAAAGCTTGAATTCGATTTTCGTTAGGGCGTTTGTAGTCTGCTTCTGTGATGGGATTGTATGGAATCAAATTCACATGACTCTGGAATCCTCGCAGGTGTCGTGCTAATTCCAAAGCGTGTTCTGGCAAATCGTTCACGCCAGCAAGAAGAACGTATTCAAAACTGACACGGCGTCCAGTGATTTTCACATACTCCCGACATTCGGTAAGCAAATCTTCTATAGGATAGGAACGGGCGCTGGGAATGAGTTGTTCCCGCAGTGCTTGGTTGGGGGCATGGAGACTCACAGCAAGAGTGACTTGTAATTGGTGTTGAGCAAGCTGGCGAATGCGATCGCGTATTCCAACAGTAGAGACAGTCAAGTTACGCTGTCCAATACCCACATCTTGATTTAAAGATTTGACAGCTCCTATGACATGATCTGTATTCAACAACGGTTCACCCATACCCATAAATACCACATGGCTGACTCGTTGTTGAAAATCTTCTTGAACCGTCAACACCTGATCAACAATTTCATGACGTCCCAAATTGCGCTTATATCCTTGTTTACCAGTAGCGCAAAAATCGCACGCCATCGGACAACCCACTTGAGTTGAAACGCAAACTGTTAAGCGCTTTTCTGCCGGAATACCCACACATTCAATAATTTGATTATCACTGAGTTGCAAAAGATATTTGACAGTACCATCAGCAGCAACAGAGCGGTACTGTATATTTGAGCGCCCGATGGGAATTTCTGCAACTTCAGCACGCCATTGTTTAGAAAAGACAGAAATATCCGAGAGCGATCGCACTCCCTTTTGATAAATCCACTCGTGCAGTTGCTTTCCTCTGTAAGCCGGTTGTCCCTGTTGCTGTACCCAAGCCGTTAACTCCTCTAAACTTGCTCCTACAAGCGGTGGAATAGAGATGTTTGGTTGTTGAACAACACTAGTTTTCGGGGAGGGGAGTACAGGGACAGATTTAGCAGACATGGTAGTTAGGAATTCGCTTTGAATCTCTATGTTAGGCGTTAAGCGTAGCTCTGCCGTAGGCAATCGCTGCTCTTGTTGTTTGAGTTTATCACTTCTGCTCAGTCATCTACATTTAAGGAGGGTTGCCACAGATATTCTCGCAAGTTCATTTTTCCTTCTGTGTTAAATTTTATCCCTTCTTGCTCCAGGAGCGATCGCTGCAAATTATCTCCTCCATATCGTGAAGGAGATTGAGATATCTCGCCTTTGGCATTAATAACTCGATGCCAAGGGATATCGGATACCATATCCACTCGGTAGAGAGCATAACCTACTACACGCGCTTTACCATATAGATTTGCTAAATCTGCCACCTGTCCATAGGTTGCTACTTTCCCCTTGGGAATCTGACGCACTATTTGATAGATGATGTCGTAAGTAGACACTGGCACTCATTCAATAGAACTCTAAGGCATTTGTACAAAAAACTAACCGAAAGTTGTGCCGTTCCAGCCCCACATCGCACCCTTGGCGTCAGCGAACTCTATATATATACGATTTTGAGGCACTTTTAGCGCCTTGTTAATCTCCTGGCAAAAGTCTTGGCTCATCGCCTCGGTTTGGTCTGGCTTCATTGTACCGACACTTTTAACCTCGATGTAGCATACTGGATCAGTCGTGCCAGCAAATGTCATGGGAACTGCTGGTTCAAAAGCTGTCATAATGTAGCTTTCTGGTTTTCCGGTATGCTTGGCTAACTTAGCCGATAGGCTTTTGAGCAATGCTTCAACTTCTTCTCCAAGAGGAGCAGATACAGAAGTTTGTACTTTAATTAAAGGCATAGTAACAATTCAAAGTTCAAAATTCAAAATTATCAATCTTGATAGTATCAAGTCATTTTACCGAAAGGAAGCAAATTCCTTCTTGTCTACCTTGTCCTCCTTGTCCCCATGTCCTCTTCAACTGTGAGACGAGCGAAACAGGTGACTATGTTCAGGATGATATAAACGAGAGCGTGCTGATGCTTGGGAAAGTGCAGGGCTGACTACGTAAAGTGTGGTACGAATCAGCTTTTCTTGGTGAGTACAATCTGCCATTTGATTGAGGGGAACTACTCTGATTTTTTCATCACTCCATCCTAAGCGATAACAAATAGCTACTTGTGTTTCAGGTGAGTAGTGTTGCAGGAGTTTGGCTTGGGCTGCTTCAACGTGACGTGCACTCAAATATAAACATAGACTAGCCTGGTGAGCTGCTAAAGTGGTTAATTCTTCTGTTTCAGGAACTTCTGTGCGTCCGCTGATGCGCGTGAGTATGATTGTTTGGACTAAACCGGGAACTGTGAGTTCTACTTTGAGTTTCGCGGCTGCTGCTTGAAAGGCACTAATACCTGGTATCACTTCAAAAGGAATTTCCGCTTCTGCCAAAAGATACATTTGCTCATGGATAGCGCTGTAAAGACTGGGATCGCCGGAATGGAGACGAACGACAGATTTGTGCGATCGCACTCGTTCGATCATAATTGGCAAAATCTCTTCCAAAGTCTTGTTCACAGAGGGAATAATTTCTGCATCTTCACGGCAAAGCTCTAAAATCTGTTGGGGTACTAAAGAATCAGCAAATAAAATGACATCGGCAAGTTTTAGGAGTTTTTGCGCCTTAACGGTCAATAACTCTGGGTCTCCAGGACCTGCACCGACGATGTACACACCAGATTGTAGAGATATATAATTACTTTTTGTCATTCACGCTTGTTAGTAGATTCGTGCATATAACAACATACAGCAACTCATCCAAAAATTTTTTTGGCATTTCCTCAGTATCTTTCCGGATAGAACCCCTCCTTCTAGTAGAGTGTATTGGTAGATGCACCCTGGTTAAGCCCTAGAGAATTCTCTGGGGCATTTTTTATTCAGTGAACAGGAAACAGTAAACAGTGAACAGTGAACGCTTAACAGGGAACAGGGAACGCTTAACAGGCTGCTGATAACTGATAACTGATAACTGTTAAAGCTTTTTG
This sequence comes from Brasilonema angustatum, assembly GCF_059505445.1. Taxonomy (NCBI): domain Bacteria; kingdom Bacillati; phylum Cyanobacteriota; class Cyanophyceae; order Nostocales; family Scytonemataceae; genus Brasilonema; species Brasilonema angustatum. Next base: position 62,221 of record NZ_JCACKO010000001.1, read on the forward strand.
GGTAAGTAAGTGGACAGATATATTTAATGTCATTGCGCTAACGCAATGACATGGTTACGATTATTTATGTCCACTTACTTATGAGCTAGTTAAACAACCGCTGGTTCTAGTAGCTTGATATTGAAATAAGCGAACTCAGTTGTTGTGCTAGCGCCATCTTTATACTCTTGGACAACTTGCTTAGTCATCACATAGTAATCGTCTATTTTCTGATAAGAATCTTCAAATTTGAGAATGCTGGTAATTTCATTAGTTTTCAAGTTACGAAAAACCGCATCATAGCGAGTTCCAAGGTAACCAGAACCTGTATCTAAATTTTCGTGAGTATTAATAATAAAAGCCATACGACCCAGGATGCGACTAACCTGACAAATCTCATTGCCCCGGACTTTATAATTTGAACCCATAGAGTCGCCATTTACCAGAATTTCTATTGCACCATCGGAGTCTTGTTCACCGAGGCAAAACTCGTGGTTTCCATGAGACTGCTCAAAATTTGTATGTTTACGGTGGGTAACTATATCTCGCAATTGTGTAGAAATCCCTTCTTCTACTTGCTCATCTGCAACACCTGTAACTTCTACGCTTAAATCGCGGTTGATGCGAATCTTACCTGTGTAAACTTCATCTGGTTGAACGAGTTGCACATCTGCACTGTAGCCAGGAAAGTTTTCATCCCAAGTGTAACGACTTTCGTAAGCGGTTTGGAATATCTGACGGGCTGTTGTTGGATGTGTCATATAACCATTTTGACTTCACCTACTCCTCCAGTTTAGTTCACTGAGCACGGCAAATCCGTGAAATCAGTTAAGCTAATCCGCATTTAAGCTGCATAATATAAATGCAGAGCCAATTGAAAGTAACTATGCCACCACCAGCCAAAAACTTTTTAACTTCGGAACAAGTTACTCAGCTACAGGAAACTCTTAAGGAGAGTGAGCTACCACACGTAAGGGAAAGAATTTTAATTATTCTGCTCCAAAACGATGGCAGGACACAACAAGAGATCTCTAGATTTTTAGGTTGTTCTCCTAGAACAGTTGCATATTGGTGTATGCACGGAGAACCAGATAATCTAGAAAGTTTACATAACAAACGAGATTACGAGCATTACCGAAAAGCCACTCCTGAGTATATTGAACTGTTATTGAAAATAGTTGATCAAGAGCGATCAGATTTGGGTTATGAATTTGGTAGATGGACGGCAGAGAGATTAGCCACATATTTAACAGAGCAAACAGGTATTGACTTAAGTAGCTCTCAAGTCAGGAGGATATTAAAGCAAAAAAAGTATAGTTACATCTGGGCTAAATATGACTTAGAAGATAAGCAAAATCCCATAATTAGAGCAGAATTCCAAGAGAAACTTGCTCAATATCTAGCGATAGCAAGAGTTCAGCCAGAGCGACTGCAGGTATGGTTTTGGGACGAGAGCGGTTTCAGTTTACGCGTGATACGCCGCAAGAATTGGGGTAAGCGAGGACAACGCAAAAATATTACAGGACAACGACGACGTGGACGGGTCAATGTAATGGGAGGAATTCGAGAAGGAGATCGCAAACGGGTATGTTTTTTTCTTAAAAAAGGTGAGGGATATATCTTTTATGAACAGTTACAGCAACTAAATAAATTAATTAAAGAAGAGTGGGTAAGCCAAGGAAACCGCGCCGAAGATTTTCAGGAGCGTGGTCCCAAGATTATTTTAATTTTAGATAATGCTAGTTTTCATAAACGTAAAGATATTCTCGCTAAAATTGCCCAAGAACTACCTAACTTTGTACTAGAATTTTTGCCTGCATATAGTCCTGACTACAACATCATCGAATTAGTCTGGTATTCATGTAAGGAATACATTGCTCATCGTTTATTCCAATCAGTAGATGAGTTGAAGTCTTTATTAAATAAACTCTTGAATCAGGGTGAGTTAGTCATTAAGTGGCATCGTCAAATAAAAAATAAAGGCAATAGCGCCTATGTTGCAATTTAAATGCCGATTAGCTTATCAGTCATCAGTTATCAGTTATAAGCAGCCTGTTAAGCGTTCCCTATTCCCTGTTCCCTATTCCCTGTTCCCTATTCCCTGTTCACTGTTCACTGTTTCCTACAACTCTTGAGAATCGCTATCTGAGGACGAAACCATAACTGGTTGTTGATAAAGCGGAACAGTGAAAGTTACTGTTGATCCTAGCCCTTCGCCCAAGCTATAAAAATTAACCTGACCTCCCATCGCCTCTACTAGCTTTTGGGATATTGCTAGTCCCAAACCTGTACCACCGTATTGACGAGTGCGGGAGCTATCTACCTGACTAAATAATTGAAACAGTTTTTCCTGTTTGTCGAGAGAGACACCAATGCCAGTGTCTGCCACACGCACTCTCACCATACCAGGAAATTGTTGGTCTTGAAATGTCACTTTTTTGCGAACGACATCGGTGGTAACAGTTATACCGCCTTCATGAGTGAATTTGATCGCATTACCAACCAGATTTAGCATCACTTGCTTGAGACGTTGGTAATCACCATAGACGATAACTTCATCAGAGGTAGGAGGCATATTAATTTGAACGCTGAGATTTCTCCCCTCTGCTTGAGGTCGCATAAAACCTTCTACATCACTGAATAGCTCATCTAGTTTGACTGATTGCAATTCCAGTTCCATTCTGTCTGCTTCAATTCTGGCAATGTCTAAGATGTCATTGATAATATCAAGCAGATACAGTGATGATTTATGAGCTTCTTCCAGAAACTGTCTTTGTTCTTCTGGATCATCAGCCATGCCTTCCAAAATTAACTTCAAAAATCCGATAATACCGTTAAGTGGTGTTCTCAGCTCATGGGTGACATTGGCGAGAAATTCTCTGATGCGGCGAGTGGCTTGTTCGGCTAGTTGACGCGCGTCTACCAATTCTTTGTATAAAGTTGCGTGGGCGATCGCTGTTCCTAGCTGATCTGCCACATCTTTTGCTATTTCAAGTTCTTCTGGGCTGACTGCACAACATTTTGTGCCTAAAGTAACAGCAATCAATCCATTAGGTTCGTCTTGATGGGAAGTCGCAACCACTAACATTTTCTGCTGGTCGAACTCAAGATGTTGTGGGTTTTCTGCCAAAAGAGGTTGTAGAGTTGCCAATGCGTGAGCAAAGCTCGGCTCAGAAGCTATATCTATTTCCAAGCCAAGCATAGAACTTAAAGATGGCTGGTGATACTCTGCTATCACCTCCACTTTCGTGCTAGGGGACTGGTAGGGACAAATGATGCAGCGTTCCAATTGCAGCCCTTTCCCCAAACTATCCACCGTTTGTTGGCAAATAATATCCAGATCCAATGTCCGCCGAATATTTCTGGTAATTTGGTTTATGAGTTTATGGTGACGCCGTGAACGTGTGGCTGAATCTAGCTCTACAGGTGTTTGAGATGTCAAGTTTTTTTCTTCTTTGCTGAGTGCTGTTTGCAGCAGTCGTCCCATGACTAAAACTGTTGTTGGAGTGCATGCCTTCGAGGGCATTATTGGACTGATCACCAACTCCAACTCAAACAACTGCTGACCGTAGCTAAACCAGCACTGATACCTTTGAGGTATCAAACTTGTCAAACTTAGCTGCAATTTTTCCACATATGCAGCCTTATCTACTGGGGTGAAGGCACATTCTTTTCCGCTTTGATCTTCAAGAATTTGCACAGGATTTAACCCTAGGCATTCGCTGTGTTGCCACCAGAAACTTAGATAGCGTCCTGTACTATCTTGCGTGTACACCAACTCGGCTCCTAAATTTGCCCATGAGCCATTAGTGTTACTGGTAATATCTTTTAGATTTTCTGACAATATGTTCGACCTTTGGGAGTTAGCAGTAATACTCATGACCCGAGTTGGATAACACAGAAGCCAACCCAGTAAAGAAGCTTTACGATTCGCTGGCTTAGTTGGGAAGAAATTTTTATGGCTTTAGCACACGCTTAGCGGCGATTAATGAATTGTTCTGCCAGAAAACACATTTTCAAATCCTTATACAGCAAGAATTTAGAAATATCGTGTTTCTTTGATATTTCACTGCCATAGGCATGCCCATGTCTGTTGCTACGAGTGCAATCGCCGCCTGAGGGAGGCTTAATATTTAGCATCAAAATTTTACATTTTTTCATCCTCCATATGTGTCTTACTTTTTACATTTTTGAGCTTTTTGTGAATTTAATCGTTCCACTCTCCCCGAGATGGTAAAGGTTTACGCACAGGTGTGCGCGTCAGTTCATCGTCTCTTGGGCTTTCACCCTTCAACCATTGACGGATCGCCACCTCAATAACTTTGCTTGGATCATTGGTGAGATGGTGAATTTGTTCTAGTAAGTCGGAGTCGAGGCGAATAGCAATCTCTACCTTATCGGCAAGTCTTTGTTCCGCATCGGTAGTTTTCTCTTTCATATTCATAGGATGATATACTCTGAACTTGTTTTTCCTAGCCTTTGTAAACTCGCTTTCTTCACATCAGTAGGGCACCTGTCAAGCACCTCTGCCAGAAGGCGTTGGGCTTGAATTTGAGCACCAAGGCGGCTTTTGCACCTCTTTTTCGGGGGAAGAGGACACCCCCGCCGCAAGAGGTGGGGGGATTGCGGGTAGCCGTTGCCCATGAAGTCCGTATTTTGTACTTCTTGTTGTTTATTGTACGCCCCTAACGGATAAATACGATAAGCTATGCATAGACCTTCATATCTTCATTAAAAAGTCTACAAGTTAATATTCATTTGTCAGTAGTCATTAGTCAATAGTCCTTAGTCCTTAGTCCTTAGTCAAAATTTCTTCTTTCGTGCTTGCCTCCTCCCATCTCCTCATCTTCCCATATCACCGTCTTAGCCCAGAAAGCATTAAAATACGTTAAGTATATTGCTCTTTTATCCTTTGTTGCTGATAAACCAAAGAACTATATGACTGACGTACCTGCAGCTCGTATTCGCAATTTTTGTATTATAGCTCACATTGATCACGGGAAATCTACCCTAGCAGACCGCTTGCTGCAAGTGACAGGCACTGTAGATCAGCGGGAGATGAAAGAACAGTTCCTCGACAACATGGATTTGGAACGAGAGCGCGGCATTACAATTAAGCTACAAGCTGCCCGAATGAATTACAAGGCAAAGGATGGTCAGGAGTATGTACTGAATTTGATTGATACTCCTGGGCATGTTGATTTTTCGTATGAAGTATCTCGTAGTCTTGCTGCTTGCGAAGGTGCACTGTTGGTAGTGGATGCTTCCCAAGGAGTGGAAGCTCAAACTCTGGCAAATGTTTACTTAGCCTTAGAGCATAACTTGGAAATTATCCCGGTTTTAAATAAAATCGACTTACCAGGAGCAGAACCAGAGCGAGTCATTGGGGAAATTGAAGAAATTATCGGTTTAGATTGTAGTAATGCAATTCTTGCCTCTGCCAAAGAGGGAATTGGTGTTGGTGATATTTTAGAGGCAGTTGTTGAGCGCATACCAGCACCACGAAATACGGTGAGCGATCGCCTACGGGCATTAATTTTTGATAGCTATTACGACAGTTACCGGGGAGTGATAGTTTATTTCCGGGTGATGGATGGCACACTCAAAAAGGGCGATCGCGTTTATCTGTTGGCTTCTGACAAGGAATACGAAATTGACGAGTTAGGAGTGCTTTCTCCCACTCAAAAGCAGGTTGAAGAACTGCACGCTGGAGAAGTCGGTTATTTAGCAGCAGCAATTAAAGCTGTAGCTGATGCACGGGTGGGAGATACAATGACCTTATCTAACGCCAAAGCCACTGAAGCATTGCCTGGTTATACAGAAGCTAACCCAATGGTCTTCTGTGGAATGTTCCCCATTGATGCTGACCAATTTGAAGACTTACGCGAAGCCTTGGATAAGCTGAAACTTAACGATGCAGCACTGCACTTTGAACCAGAAACTTCTAGCGCGATGGGTTTTGGTTTCCGCTGTGGCTTCTTAGGCTTACTGCATATGGAAATTGTCCAAGAACGCCTAGAGCGAGAGTACAACCTCGACTTAATCATTACTGCTCCTTCTGTAGTTTACAAGGTATACACTCTCAAAGGCGAAGAACTTTACATCGACAACCCCAGTCACTTACCCTCTCCCAACGAACGGGAAAAAATCGAAGAACCCTATGTCCAAGTGGATATGATTACGCCAGAAGGTTACGTTGGCACTTTGATGGAGTTGTCGCAAAATCGACGTGGTGTCTTCAAAGATATGAAGTATCTCACCCAAGGACGTACTACACTCACTTACGAGTTGCCCTTGGCAGAAGTTGTTACGGACTTCTTTGATCAAATGAAATCCCGCTCTCGGGGATATGCCAGCATGGAATATAAACTGATTGGCTACCGGGAAAACCCGCTAGTCAAGCTCGATATTTTAATTAATGGCGATCCTGTGGATTCTTTGGCGATGATTGTCCACAGAGATAAAGCATACAACGTCGGGCGGTCAATGGCAGAAAAACTCAAAGAGTTAATTCCCCGCCATCAATTTAAAGTACCAATTCAAGCATCGATTGGTAGTAAAGTCATTGCCAGTGAACACATTCCGGCATTGCGGAAAGACGTACTTGCCAAGTGTTACGGTGGTGACATTAGCCGGAAGAAGAAACTCTTGCAGAAGCAAGCCAAAGGTAAAAAGCGGATGAAATCTGTGGGTACGGTGGATGTACCGCAGGAAGCTTTTATGGCAGTACTGCGTTTGGATCAGCAGTAACTCTACCTTTTTCTCTGTTGTTTCTCTGTTGATGGTTCGGGGTTTTGGAACCGCAGATGCACGAGCTTTGGACGCAGATAATCACAGATAATTTATCTGTGTGCATCTGTGTTTATCTGTGGTTTCATTTTCAAAATATTGACTTTACATGGTGAAAATTCGACTTTATGACTCAAAGGATGTAGAAGACATTGTTCAGCTTTGGTATCGAACTTGGCACCAGACATTTCCCAATATTCAACACCCACAGCGATATAGGGAACGCTTAACAAGCAATTTAAAGATGTACCTAGTTTCACAAAAATCAAATAGGGATCCTATATATTTTTCCCAACAATATTTAGTACTCGCTTTTATGAGCAGGTAAATCATAGAGAATTTACAGGAATATTTAGAATTGCTATAGGACTCGTATTTGATTTTTGAAAAAAACTCCGTACACCTTTATTGCTTCTTAAGCGTTAAGCGTTAAGCGTTAAGCGTTAAGCGCCCTGACGAGTTAGTTCACCAAATCAAACCGGATTCCTATATATATGTTTGACTATGTAAAAGCGAACCATGACCTGTTCCGTCGTTTTTATCGACTGGCGGTTATCAATGTTTTTTCCAATCTCACAGAGCCTTTGGCGGGTTTGATCGGTATTGCATTCTTAGGTCATCTCACCGAAATCCGTCATTTAGCAGGAGTTAGTTTGGCTACAGTTTTATTCAACTATATCTACGAGAATTTGCTCTTTTTACGGATCTCAACTACCGCAGTAACATCTCAAGCTGTCGGACGGAACGACCAAGAGGCAATATTACTAGCAGGACTGCGAAATGGGTTCATAGCTTTAGTGTTGGGTGTTCTCATCTTTATGTTGCAGTACCCTATAGGAGCGCTAGGGTTTAATTTATTGAACGGCTCTCCAGAGGTTGAGTCTATCGGACTGGATTATTTTAACGCCCGGATTTGGGGAGCGCCCGCAGTTTTGCTCAATTTCGTAATCATTGGCTGGTTTCTAGGACAGGAACAAAATGGCAAAGTGTTGCTGTTGACCGCTGTTGGCAACGCCGCTAATATTGTGCTGACCTATTTCTCGATTATGCGGTGGGATTTGGGAAGTACAGGGGCTGGACTGTCTCATGCGATTAGCGAGTATTTGACGTTATTGGTAGGTATGATCTTGGCTATCCGCTCTATCCAGTGGCAAGAATTGCGAACAGCAGTCCAGAAGTTGTGGGAATGGTCGGCTTTTCAAGCTACTTTTATCCTCAATAGTGACCTATTGGTTAGATCTTTAGTTTATATGTCCATTTGGACAATTTTTTTCAATCTCAGTGCCACTTTCGGAACAGATGTTTTAACAGAAAATGCTTTGCTCCAACAGGTAGTATTTCTGCTCGCGTACTTGATTGAAGGAATAGGATTCACTACGGAGACTTTAACCGGAAATTTTAAAGGTCAATCCGCTGATGATCAGTTATTGCCTCTATTGCAGATTTCGCTCTTCACTAGTTTGTTGGTGGGAGTTGCTGCTTCTGGAACGTGCGTTTTGTTACCTGAGACTGTATTTGGGTTGTTAACCAATCACGCCGAACTGATTGAGCCAATTAAACACTATGTACCTTGGTTATTCTTCGTCTTGAGTTTTTTTTCAATTGCTTGGATTCTGGAGGGGTATTTTGCAGGATTAACAAAAGGGCAATCCCTGCGTAACGCCGCTTTAGCGGCAGGTTTACTGGGATTTGCACCTGTGGCGTTTTGGGCATGGTCGGTTCATAGTAACCATCTTTTGTGGTTGGCTACATCAGTGTTTATGGCAACAAGAGTGGTGCTACTTGGAGTCGAGTTGCCAGAGATGTTTGAAAGTCATTCAACTGGCGTCAGTGAATTGCCTAAGCTATAGCGATAAGCCTCTGGCTTTAGCTTGTGCTTATCGCGCTCAAATTGCCCTTTTGCTGATCTATCGTCACAGATCGAAACAGTTAGTAGCTCAACCTAATTAAACGTGAAATGTCCGCACAAAACAATATATGAGCTTGCGTATTTTACAAAAAGCATGGCTTTAAAGCTGGTAAGCTCTGGGTCAATAAAATTAATGGGCAACCCAATATTGAATCTCACTGGAAGCCTTCGATAAATACATACTAAATAACACCTTGAATGCCATAATAAACACAAGCTAGGCTACCAATTATGTAGACAAACAAGGTAAGAAAAAAACCAGTAGCCCGACCAACAGCTATGACCATAAGTTGTAATTAAACCCCATGCATGAGCAATTCTGGCTATTGTAAGAACACCTCCCTCTAACCAAATTAGCCAATTTGGCGAATGCATTAACTCAAGAGCAATGACAAAAAGTTATCCTAGCGGCACATATTCCGCAAAATTCCCATGAGCGCGAACCTTACGCTGTAGTCTTCAACTTTAGCAGGAATAATTTTTGTCGCTAACTTTTCAACTGTAGCTGCAACAACATTTGGATTTATCAGCGGATCGCGTTGTATCGCCACATCTTCTTTTGACTCACCATGCCACAGCCGTGTTCTTGTTCGTTCCATCACCACAATGTAGATGAGCACAAGAGCAATCAAACCATTAAGCCCGATAAAGAGAGTTGAAATTGGAATCATATTTGCGTTACTTTTAAGTATTTAAACTCACTTTTTAGTCTAAATAAAGATACTATAGTATAATTTTCTCATCAAAATGTGACTCAAGTCATAGCAAAATCATGACTTTTCTCTCTAGCTTCAATAAATGTGATTAGCTACTTTACAAATAGCTGTTTGTTACTTGTGTTGCTCTAATATCCGTATTTTCAAAATTTTTCAGAAATCATCCTATCGGGTCATTTAATAGGATGATGTATGTTTAGCACGATCCATCTTAGGCTATGTTTCAGCTTAGCTGAAACATAATTTCCTCGATATACACTCCTCTCTTCAAAGGGCATTCTTGATGTTTTCCAAAGCTTTGAACAAAAAATTTGTATATCTGACGACTGTATCCATAACTATCGGCACAATTGTTGTTCTTTGTTATACTAAAAACTTTTATGCAAGTTCAATGTGTGTCATTACCAACACTGCATCTATCGATAAAGGAGTAGATACTTCTTTACGGGAAAATACAGGTAACTTTCTAGATGTGGTGATTGAACAGAGTATCCATTAAAGATGGGGTTGGTGAGGTTTACAAGTTGAGAGAAATTAAAATACCGACCAAGAATGATCAAGCTTTTGCACCCAATTCAAGATGATTCATTGCCTCAAATAATACCAAGTTGCGTTCTGTAGAACTCAACTCACGCATGCTCCAGAATTTGTTGAAAAATGGTTGCAAATTCTGTCTGGCAAGTCTAATCAAACACATACTTTTGGGCAACTTTCCAGTAGCGGGAGAAGCGCTTGAGATCAATATAGCCGTCGTAATCAAAAAACGGTTCTACTTCAAAGACTTCCAGTTCCACGGAACGCTCAATTTCATCGCAGATAGCATCAAACCGGGGACTAGGACTGTTTGCTGTCACGACTTTGTTGGCATTATGCTCTTTGGCAAAAGCTAAAACTTCTTTTGCGACATCGCCACGACGAATGACAACGGGCAATTCTAGCAAGCATTCGTAGATAAAGGCGAGGCGTTTCAAACTCAGTTGCCATTCTTCTATCAAAGCATCGTCCCAAACCCAGATGGCGGGTGCTTCGGGATATTCTTCGAGTCCGGGGTTTTGCGGACTCAGACAGTCTCCGTGTATCCAAATAATGGGTTGAGTCATTGGATTTGAAATTTATAACCAGTTTCCGCAAGCATTGTAACAATCAGAAGTTGGAAACAGGGAACAAGGAACAAGGAACAGGGAACGCTTAACAGGGAACAGGGAAGAAGGTGTAGCGATTTTTTTTCAAAAATCAAATGTCCTATAGTTGACCTCTGTGCCTTTTCGGTGGCTTATAAAACTATTTTGCTGTAGATATTGTTCAGTACCAACTTTTTGGATTAAGTTGGTATTAGAGATTATAGAAGAATAACAAAAAAAATAAAGGATGAAAAATTTATACTTGCAACTTCGTGAAAGACAAAGCTTGCTGATGTGTCCGTGGGAACTTCACTTCATCCTTTATACTTCACACTTCTGACTTCAGGTGACTTATGCCCCTTGACCTTTCCCCGTTGTGGATATCCCTAAAAACCTCCTTACTTGCGACGTTTATTACCTTCTTCCTTGGTATTGCTGCTGCCTATTGGATGCTGGGATATCGAGGGAAAGGTAAGTCTTTGATTGAGGGTATCTTCGTTGCTCCTCTGATTTTACCCCCGACAGTCGTTGGCTTTTTGTTGCTACTGCTGTTTGGCAAAAATGGTCCTGTTGGGAAACTTATGGAGCCTTTGGGCTTTAGTATTGTTTTTACTTGGTATGGTGCGGCGATCGCCGCCACCGTAGTAGCCTTCCCATTGATGTATAGAACTGCTTTGGCAGCTTTTGAGCAAATCGATAGTAATCTTCTGCGAGTTGCCAGAACTTTAGGCGCAAAGGAATCTACAATATTTTGGCGAATAAGTTTACCTCTAGCGGTACCAGGGATTTTAGCAGCAACAACCTTGGCTTTTGCTCGTGCTTTGGGTGAATTCGGTGCAACCTTGATGTTAGCAGGGAATATCCCAGGGCAAACTCAGACAATCCCAATGGCAATTTATTTCGCTGTGGAAGGGGGGGCAATAAACGAAGCTTGGTTTTGGGCTTTCGCTATCATGGCTATTTCCCTATCTGGGATTGTAGCCGTTAACTATTGGCAGGAAACTCGGGGGAAGAAGAGGGAAGCAGGGGGAGTAGGGGGAGCAGGGGAAGCAAGGGGAGAAAATAGTATTGCGTCTTCCCGTTTATCTAATCAGGATTCGACAGGCTCAGGATTATTTGTTGATATTGAAAAACAGCTTTCTGGTTTCAGCTTGAAAGTCTGTTTTAGTGCGGACAACCAACCCTTGGGATTGTTGGGAGGATCTGGGGCTGGTAAGAGCATGATTTTGCGCTGCATCGCTGGGATAGAAACACCAAGTTCCGGTAGGATTGTGCTTAATGGGCGGGTGTTGTTTGACTCGCGACAAAGAATTAATTTGCCACCGCGCGATCGCCGTGTTGGTTTTTTAGTGCAGAATTACGCTTTGTTCCCGCATATGACTGTAGGACAGAATATTGCCTTTGGCTTACCTAAAGGGCTTTCTGCTACAGCTATTCGACAACTTGTTGAAACCCAACTCATCACAGTTCAGCTCGAAGGATATTCCCAGCGCTATCCGCATCAGCTTTCCGGAGGACAGCAGCAAAGAGTTGCATTAGCAAGAGCCTTAGCAAATCAACCAGAAGTACTATTGTTGGATGAGCCATTTTCTGCACTAGATACCCACTTGCGTAGCCAACTCGAACAGCAAATGGTAGCAACATTATCTTCTTACGAAGGTGTGACTTTATTTGTCACCCACAATATGGAAGAAGCATATCGGGTTTGTCCGAATTTGCTTGTTCTAGAGAAAGGAAAAGCAGTTCATTACGGCACTAAATATGATATTTTTGAACACCCCGCTACTGTTGGTGTTGCTCAATTAACAGGATGTAAAAACTTCTCAAGTGCTGTTGGTAGCACATCAGGGCAAGTGCAAGCAAGTGATTGGGGTTGTACCCTGAGTGTGATTGAACCTATCCCAGATGCTTTGTCCAATGTTGGGATTCGTGCCCATCAAATCATTATTACAGACAAACCGAATCAGGAAAATACCTTTCCTTGCTGGCTAGTGAGAACGAGTGAAACTCCACACCGAATGACGCTGTTTCTTAAGCTCCATCACCCATCTACCAACAACAATGATTACCACTTGCAAGCTGAGGTGTTTAAGGAGAAATGGGCAACTCTCAAAGACCAACCGATGCCTTGGTATGTGCGTTTAGACCCTTTAAGGCTAATTTTGATGCAATGAAGTACAACAAAAGTTTTTAGGAGCACGAACCCCGTAACTCCTTATAAAGAAACCGAAAATATACTGTGTATTTGAGTTAAATTTAAGTTAAAAAAATCGTAAAATCAGTACTGAAAAGGTTGATTTGAGATGATAGTGCGATAGTGCTATGATCAGTCAGTCAAGACGATACAGGGGATATTAAAAGATGCAAGTTAGTGCTCGTAACGCCCTCAAAGGGACTGTCAAAAAAGTTGTGGAAGGTTCTGTGAACACCGAGGTAACGTTAGAGGTTGCGCCAGGAGTCGATGTAGTAGCAATTATCACCAAGGGTTCAGCCCAAAAGCTTCAACTGGAAGAAGGAAAACAGGCATACACTATCATCAAATCATCAGATGTTATGGTTGCTGTTGACTAGCAAGTTTTCTTTGAGAGAGTTCTCAATGATCTAAAGCTTATATTGAAAGCCCAGTCATGGTGACTGGGCTTTTAGCATTTTTATTGTCTTGAGAGCATATTTTTTTCGGAATTGGCTCAATCAATGTGTATCTATCAAACAACTACTAAATTTATTGATATATAGGATTCCTATTTGATTTTTGAACGGAATTCAGTACAGTTGATGTTAAGCGTTCGGATGTTCCCTGTTAATACCAATTCTCCATGAAGATGATTTTAATTTAGCCCGCGCAGGCGGGCTACCCTCCGGGAAGCCGCCTCCGGCGTCTATGTTCGTATAGCCCCACACTTCTAGTGTGAGGGAATATTAAGCGCAAGTTTACAGAGAAATGGTATAAGCGTTCCCTACCTCTACTTTGTCAATTCACCAAATCAAACCGGATTCCTATAGCAATCCTAAATCATTTGTAAAAAATCACAGTTGTTGATACTCTGAACAAAATCAGGTGAAGGCGCAGAAAAAACCAATGAATTAGCCCGAAAATTGTAGTAAATACACATAAGCGTGTAGAGTGCCAACGGGTATCTGGAAAACGCTTCGCTTTCAGCCGTCAACCAACCTCTGCCCTGGAATTAAGTTCTAGGTGTTGCAATAAGGGTGATCGCCAGGGCAGAAGTCGCCGCGTCTGAATTCCCAGATACCCTTAATTGTAAAAAGTATTTGGGATATTATAGCTGTCGCCAACTCTATTAGGACATATAGCAAGGAACGCTTAACGCTTAACAGGGGTGTGAAAGTCTGGTGATATCCGTATTTTCTCATTAGTTCATGTCCTAATCTACCTGGCAACGGCTATACTATAAAAATTCGTGCAGAAGCGGTGAAAAAAGTGAGCCATACATAAATATTTTCGGAAAGTCAAAAACTTGATGATGAGTAACGAGTTCAAAGAATCTTTTAATATGAGAAAATGATTTGCATAAGTGGTAAAACTCTCTAATAAAGTTTTTAGCATACAACCAGATGTCCTCTACAGGATTTTGCGTTGGGTCATTAGGTGCACTCTCGTATACAAGTAACTTTCCATTCCGATTCATTTAACTCTTGATTAAGAGTATCTAAATAAGCTTTAAATTCAGCAGAACGATGATAACTAGCTCCTAAAATATTTCTAATTTTTGAATGGTTATAGTTTTGCATCACCATTTGTACAGCAAGTGCCCGTTTTAATTTTCTGGGATCTGGGTTCGCCTGAATGAACTCTATCAACAACTGTGATTTTTTAAAAATGATTTAGGATTGCTATACCAATAGTTTTCTTTTAAAAGAAACCTGATTTATAAAATGTGATTTATGGAAAAAACTAATAATTCTACTACTAGTCTGTCTTCAAATGGGTCTGACAAAGTAGCACAAAAGGATGATTATCCAGGACGTGCCTATTTTATTCGACATGGTGAAAGCACCAGCAACGAACGTAACATTTTTGCAGGAGTACTGGATGTTGACCTGACCGCTTTTGGTAGGTTGCAGGCACGCCGTGCAGGTGTTGACATTAAGAAAAAAGGTGTGAAGTTTGATGCAGTATATGTCTCTCAAGAGTTAGAAGACTATGTATCAACGTATGGGTTGGTTGCCAATCTTAACGTTGTCTCTGCTGCTGCATCCCCAGTAACAACATAATTTGCAAGGCAGGGCAAACACAGCAGGGTAAGCGGATTGAAAAGTATGACTTTAAACATTGAAGTTTTAGAACAAAGTTTTGAAAAAGTTAAACTCCACGCCGATGAATTTGCAGCCAGCTTCTACGAAAACCTTTTTAAGGCTAACCCAGAACTAAAACCACTGTTTACTAAAACAGATATGAAAAGCCAAGAGAAAAAATTGTTAAATTCTCTTGTTTTGATAGTAGAAAATATCCGCAACCCAGAAGCTTTAGAACCAGTTCTCAAAGCTCTAGGGGCTAGACACGTTGGCTATGGAATTATTCCAAAATATTATAGACCAGTGAGGGAAGCCCTACTGGTGACATTTGAGCAGTATCTCCAACAACATTGGACTCCTGAAGTCAAAAAAGCTTGGTTAGATGCTTTTACAGCTATTACTGCATTGATGTTAAAAGGTGCAGGGAAAGAATCTTCGCCTAAAGTTGATCAAGCACAGAACTCCACAATTTTAGCAAAACCTGTTCAAGCTGAACAACCTGTAACTTTACAGTTTCAGACCAAAATATTAGCACAGCCATTTAATCAAGTTTTCAAACAAATTTCTCATAAACTTATTGATGCTTTCTGGATAGCACCAACGTGGTTAATCGCTATAGTTGCAGCAGTCTTGTTTACGATAGTTGTTGTAATTGTTGATGATAATTCTGTGCTGGGAGAGGCTTTAGGTGCTGCTGACAGTGTTAGTTTGGTGGTGGCGTTAGTTTTATTCATTAAGGAAACTCCAGATCGCCGCAAACAATTTCACTACCAAGCTTGGAGTACAGTTGATGCCGCACACAATGTTAAAGTTAGTTATGCCAGAATTTTAGCACTCCAAGATTTGAATGAAGACGGTGTTTCTCTCAGAGGTTTGGATGCTTCTGGTGCAGAGTTGGTAGATATTAATCTCTCTCAAGCCAATCTGAGTAAAGCCAATTTAATGGAAAGCGATTTGACAAATGCCAATCTCAGCTATGCCAATTTAGATAATGCTAATCTTAGTCAGGCTAAACTTAGTGGTGCCAATTTGAGTTCTGCAAAATTGGGTTTTGCTAACCTGACTCAGGCTAATCTTAATAGTGCCAACTTAAGTCATGCTAATTTGATTTGTGCAGATTTAAGTAATGCTAACTTGAATGGTGCTAATTTGAAAGATGCTAACTTGAGTGGTGCTAATCTGGAGAGAGCCTATTTAAATGGTGCCAATCTCAAAAATACTAAAGTGAGCAATGCTGAACTTAGCAGTGCTTTTCTAGAAGGTGCAATTATGTCTGATGGTTCAAAATATCGCTCTCAAAATTAATTGCACAGTATAGCTTATATACTTTGCCAGGGTATAGATTTTACTTTTTTCTAGAGCTAAAAATAGAGGATAACTCTTACTCTGGTGACCAACCTGACTTTTCACGGGATATGGAAGTGTGATTCGTTGGTAGCTGAATTCATAAGCTATCCAAGGTGAAAACCTAGAGTAACCTTGAACTCTTTTATGATAGGGGTGAGTAACAATCGAGAAACAAGTCCCCTCCTCCAAGGTTCGGAGTGACTCAAGACCTACACCCTCAGCGAGTAAACTCGGAATTTTACAGACGGATTTTTATAGTAATATCCCAAAGACTTTTTACAATTAAGGGTATCTGGGAATTCAGACGCGGCGACTTCTGCCCTGGCGATCACCCTTATTGCAACACCTAGAACTTAATTCCAGGGCAGAGGTTGGTTGACGGCTGAAAGCGAAGCGTTTTCCAGATACCCGTTGGCACTCTACACGCTTATGTGTATTTACTACAATTTTCGGGCTAATTCATTGGTTTTTTCTGCGCCTTCACCTGATTTTGTTCAGAGTATCAACAACTGTGATTTTTTACAAATGATTTAGGATTGCTATAGACAACATAAAATGTTAAACTTCAAAAAATATGCTGCATTGCTTGCTTTGTTACCACTTGCTACTTTGTGGACTCAAGCAGCGCATGCTGAAACTTTAAAAACGAAAAATTTCAACGTTGTAATTACTAGAAACTGTCCAGAAGGAAATGTAACTTGCAACAATGTTACATACTTTGGAAAGGATTTAAGAACAGGTAAATCGATTCGTCTGACTGGCAAAACAATGCACACAACTGGTGCAGATGGTATCACACCAAGTCGCTTTCTGGGTTATCAGTTTCGCAATAACGAATATCTTTATCGGGTGACAACAGACGGCACTTTACAAGTTTATCAAGGGAAAAAACTAATACTTCAAGAAAAAGGAGCTTTTACATATTAAAAATTATCTTCTTTATAACTAACAATCAAGGAAAATATTCTCCCCAAACTCGCGGGGAGGATATCACAGGCGCTGATTGTGGTGTCAAAGCTGGTTGCTACTAAAACAAAAATGCTCTTCTGTTAGCCAATATCAACGCAACTTCTTTGGCAAAGTAAGTCAAAATCAAATCAGCACCCGCCCGTTTCATACTAGTCAAAGTTTCTAAAATGACTCTTTTCTCATCAATCCAGCCCATTTGAGCTGCGGCTTTAATCATGGCATATTCACCGCTGACGTTATAAGCAGCTACAGGTAATTGCGTGTAATCTTTAACTTGGCGGATAATGTCTAAATATGCTAAAGCAGGCTTTACCATCACGATGTCTGCACCTTCGGCAATATCCAGCGCTACTTCTTTGATAGCTTCTCTAGCATTTGCGGCGTCCATTTGATAAGTCTTTTTATCCCCAAATTTTGGTGCAGAATCCAACGCATCCCGAAATGGACCATAATAAGCAGAGGCGTATTTTGCAGAGTATGCCAAAATCCGCACATCTATGTATCCTTCCGCATCGAGTGCTTTACGAATAGCCCCTACCCTACCATCCATCATGTCAGAAGGTGCAACCATATCTGACCCTGCAGCAGCTTGTGAAAGTGCCATTTTCACCAAGACTTCGACTGTGGGGTCATTGAGAATAACGCCGTTTTGATCAACAATACCATCGTGACCGTGAGTCGTAAAAGGGTCAAGCGCAATATCGGTAATTACTAGGATACCTGGCACAGCTTCTTTAATAGCCTTGACAGTTCGCTGTACCAATCCTTCTGGGTTGTAGCTTTCACTACCCATGTCGTCTTTGTTTACTTCTGGTATGACAGGGAAGAGTGCAACAGCTCCTACCCCCAGTCGCCACACCTCTGCTATTTCTTTAACCAGTAAATCTAAAGTATATCGATAACACCCAGGCATGGAGCTAATTTCCATTTTCTGTTCCTCACCTTCCATGACAAACATGGGATAAATGAGGTCATCGACAGTCAGCGTTGTTTCTTGCACCATGCGACGTAAGGTAGCAGTGCGACGCAGGCGACGAGGGCGATGAATCAGCGTTGTAGCTGTAGGTGCAGTGTTATTAGCAGAAGGATTTTCTGATGACATGGGAGTGAATAATAATTGTTCTGCTAAATAATGATAATCGTTTTCATGCAGCTTTTTTTGCTTTCAGGTAGAACCACCAAAGGGTAAACATTTATAAAAACGAGGAACCTCACCCGCCTACGGCACCCTCTCCTTAATAAGGAGAGCCAGTGCGTTGCGGAGCCAGTGCTGCAGGAGGGTTTCCCTCCGTAGGCATCTGGCGTTGGGGTTCCCCCCGTTGTAGCATCTGGCGTGAGAGTTGGGGTGAGGTAAAACAGGAATTATAAGTAATTAAGCGGATTTGATATAAAGCTGTTTAAAAATCATCTTGGTGTCAATGTCCCCCTACACCCATACACCCTTACACCCCTACCCCCCTACACCCCTTCTTATTGACTCCAAAACCCTTTTTTTCTCCATAGCGGACAGTCCGGAATTCCACTTGGTTTGTGTTTGGGTTGTAGAGGGTATAGGTTGCTTCCCCAGGAGTGCGTCCTACATTCCCCACGCCAACCACTTGACGCGACGAAACGTTGATAGTTCTAGGCGAAGTTTGACTATCGAGGGTTGTAACTTGTGTGGTGATAGAACCTGCTTCTAGTTGATATTGAAAAGTCAAACCAGAACGACCACAAAATAGGTTATTGGCTTGCATCCGCGATAATCTATCCAACATTTGGATGGGTGGAGTTAGAAGTGTAAGTTCTTCACTCACAGAGACTGTTGTGCCATGAATTAACAAACAATCCAACTCAAAAAAACCAAAATCAAGGTTTTGCAACCATTGTACTGTCTGACGGGAAACACTATCCCACAGTAACTTCACACTTTCTCCCCCATACTTCTCCATTAACTCTATGGGTTCCCCAGTCGCACCAAGCCCATGCAAAATCAAACACTGTTCTTCCCACCATCCCTTACACACAAGCGGTTCTAATTCACCAAGTCGGGGGTTACGCACTCGTTCCACCAGTTGTTCAGATTCTTTCGTTGGTCCGACCAAATCACCGAGAATATATAATGCCTGCACAAAACGACTCTGACGCTTAATATCTGCCATCACGGCTTCATAAGCTGCCAAATTTCCTTCAATTCCACTTAAAATTGCCCACTTCATATCAATTTTGGATTTATTCTTGGTTGTTGTTAGTTAGTTGTTGGTGGTTATTCACTCCCTTGTCTCCCCTATCCTCAGATCTTGCACCTCCGACTGATACGCCTTGAACTGAAGTTCAAGGCTAATAACCCAAGTCCGTTAAAACGGACTGAAAAACTACCCAGTCCGTTTTAACTGAGATCTTGCACCATTTTCAATAACCGTAGGGTGGGCACTGTCCACAACGGAAAAATAAGGTTTTGAGCGAACTCTAGGCAGTGCCCACCTTACAAAAATTGCAATAACGCAACTGGTGCAAGATGTGAGCGCCCAACGGGCGCGATTAACGCTCCCGCAAAATATGAAACAAGCACATTTTTATAAGATTTCTCAAAGCCTTACTGTATAACGGTTCTAAAATGTGCAAGTTAGGAGTTTTAACGGACTTGGACTTTGAGCCAAGAAATTTATTTCTTGGCGGACGAAAAGTATGGTGCAAGATCTGAACTATCTCCCTTGTTTCCCCATCACCTTGTACACACATGGCTTGGATCATCTGCACGTTCTGCAAACTCCATTCCCTGCGCTAAACGCCAAGCAAAAATCGCAGGTAAACCCTTTTCAATAATCCCTCTTACAGTTTTCTGATAATCGTAGGGTACTTCTCGTAACATCACTTCTTGAGTGTCAGTATCGTAAATAACATAAGTTGCATGAGGTCTTCCATGTCGAGGTTCTCCTACCGAACCCACATTCACAATCTTTTTCAAGGGTGCTGTAAAGAACCTTTCCTCTTCTTCACAATTTTCACTTTTGGTACGCACCTGTAAACTTCCTGCATCGAGGTTACGCACATAAGGCACATGAGTATGACCACAAAATAGCACATCACTCTCTGTGGAAAGTACGCGCTCTAGTGCCACAAAAGCATCGAGTTCTGGTAACAAGTACTCGTGGTTGCTGTGAGGACTACCGTGAACAAACGCCATGTTTCCTTCACGGAAAGTATCGGGTAATTGGGCGAGAAATTCGCGGTTATCTGGAAGAATTTCCTTGTTTGTCCACTCGTGAGCGATTTTTCCCCGCTTCTCGGCTAAAAGGGAAGGAAAACTGCACTCGCAAGAATTCAATCCTTCGACAATATCCTCATCCCAACAACCAGCGACGGTAGGAATATTTAACGAACGAATTTGCGCCACCACTTCATTAGGATAAGGACCATATCCTACCAAATCACCAAGACAATAAATTTTTTCGCATGAGTGCTTGTCAATATCCAGCAAGACAGCATCCAAGGCTTCATAGTTGCTATGAATACATGACATGACTGCTATTTTCATGCTTCTATCTCCTCAAGTAGAACTTGTTTTACCTGTTGTTGGTATTGCCAAATTGCAGCGTCTGACAAACAGCAATCTTCTAAAGTTTGCCTGATCGCCACTTCGTCTAAGTTTTGTCCTGACACTTCTATCCCACTGAAACGTTGGGGTCTATTTTCCAAGTGGCGGGGTAAGTCTAATTCTAGAAAATCGGTTGATGGAACGCCTGCGGCGAAATCAGCATAAAGCGATCGCCCATCTCCAACATCAAAAATTCCCTTAGCGCGGCTGACTTGACCGTAAGCACCGTGAGTCATTTCGTACCAAAACTCCTCCAAGCTATCTTCGTCGATAACTTGACCAGTAGTTGGGACGCGCCATAGCTGGGTAGTGGTAATACTGCTATTCGTTGCTGCTCCTAGTATAATTTCATCTGCCCAAGCATGATACTCAGAGTCTTGGAGATGCGGTGGCAAAATAGCGATCGCACGGTACGATAAATTATCCAGTATTGGTGCTACAGCATTCAGTTCTAAATAAAATCTCAGTTCGATATAAACAGCATCTGCTGAGGGTAAGTGTCTGAGGAACTCAACTTCTTCTCCATCTTTAAAGACTTTAACAGCAGGATATTCGCTGTTCAGGCGGGTTTGATCGATGGGAACATTCCCAACTCCAGGACTGAAATACAAGATATGACTCGTAGTGACACCACTACAAGCTATTTGTTGAGTAATCCAAGTGGTCTTTCCTGCGCCTGCTGAACCTGCGACAACAGTAATTTTGGGTATAGTCATATAATAATGATAATCGTTATTAAGCAAGAAAGAGGTAGAAATAATATCAAGTCTGGTTGATTAGTTATGATTTGGGCGATCTGTGAACCTCACCCCTTGCTAAGGAGCTACGGTGTATACAGATCTTTATTACAAAACCAAAATCGTCGTAGATCCCCCTAAATCCCCCTTAAAAAAGGGGACTTTCAGAGTTTCTTGCCCCCCTTTTCAAGGGGGGTTGGGGGGATCAAATGCCTGTAGGACAACGTTATAAGACTTGTGTGTACACCATAGTTGCTAAGGGGAGGGGAGGTTTTGGCGTTAGACAAAACCGGGGTGGGGTTTCACGCGGGTTGGTAATGATGAGTGTTTCAACAGAACTGATATAAGTTCTGTTTCTGCTTAAAGTCGAGAATGAGAAAACAAGATAACCTTAATAATATGTGTATGACTATTCTTAATTAAATCAATAAATATAAGCTTAAGGCGTTTGTTGTGTCACCCATTCCTCGAACAGTAGAGAACCTACAGCATAATGTTCGTCATCCAACAGCCGAATGACACCAGTACCAGCAATGACTTCTAGAGAATCTGCGACTTCTCCTCGACTTAAACCAGTACACTGTGCCAAAGTTTTTGAAGTTCCTTTTTTGTTCTTAACTAGGGCTTGATAAACTGTTCGTTCAGTTTCGCCGAAGCAACCAGAATGTTGTTCTGCATTCCACCAGGAGGAAAAGTCTTTGTCGTGATACTGTAATAATCTGTTAATAAGATTAGTGCAGGACTCGGTTTGCTGATGATTATCGAAGATAATATTGAGGGTTTGTTGGATGAGATAGGGATGACATCCTGACCATTCAATAATAGAGTCAATTTTTTCCTGAGTTAAAGAAATTTGTTCTTGTTCTGTGCGATCGCCTATCAATTTTTGCGTTTCTTCCTCGCTTAAGGGAGTTAACCATTCAATTTCTGCTATATTTAATAATGGCGAACCAACACGCTGCTGATATTCCTTCAAATCTCGATAGCCTGAGAGCAAAAGACCTAAAAAAGGTTTGATCGCAGTGTCGGTATCTTTCAATCCTCGCAGGTATGACCAAGCATCACTTGCCCAATTTTGGCGGACAATAAACTCAGCGCCATCGATGAGAAAGCAGACACCTTGAAAATTTAACTTGCGGAGTTCCTCGATAGTTTTCAGGAAAGCCAAGCGGAAGCTATCGTTATTTAAACGTTGTTCGTGGTCGGGATTGTTGATGTTAAACTTGATATTCAACTGTTTGAGAAAGCTAAGAGTGACTTCGCCACTTTTGACTTGAGTGAGAAATTCGTGGTACATTTGCCGAATACCAGCCAGAGGAACTTCTCTCCAGCGTTCGATCGCTTCCCGGAGTCTGGCTATGAGGAGATAACGCAGATTGTCTAAGTCTTTGGGTTGTTCTAACTGTAAGTTGATGAGTACAGGGAATGCGCGTCGGGAATTCCCTGTATTTGGATTTAGCAAATTCCACTCGATCGCACGCAAAGCACTTGTTTTACCCAAACGTCTTCCAGCCAGGAGAATTCGCACTTGAAAGGGCGATTTAAGCATGGTGTTTAGCAATTCGCTGCGTCCGAAAAAGTGGGAAGGA
Organism: Brasilonema angustatum; assembly: GCF_059505445.1. Taxonomy (NCBI): domain Bacteria; kingdom Bacillati; phylum Cyanobacteriota; class Cyanophyceae; order Nostocales; family Scytonemataceae; genus Brasilonema; species Brasilonema angustatum. The sequence continues at coordinate 85,211 of NZ_JCACKO010000001.1, forward strand.
TCTGTAATTGCTACTCGGAAGTTGTCAAACGGGCGTTCTCCTGAGAAATTCTGCATTGTTTTATCTCCTCCTCTGTCATCTGCATTTGAATCCACCGCGATAAGAGTGGAATCCGGATTTGGTAGAAATCTTGATGGTTTAATTCTTCGTCATACAACAATCCTACATTTGTCAGCCACAAGCAAGCATCTAAAGATTGGTTTGCGGTGAAATCAGAACTGAGTTGGTTGAGTAATGCTTTTTCTGGGATACCATTGCTCAAATTTTCGTTACAGGCGATGACTCGCAGGAGGGCGATCGCCACTTCAAAGTCACGTTTTTCTAAATCTTCCCAAATGCTTTTTTCTAAATAATTTTTCAATTCGCCTTTCTGAGTCAAGGTTTTCTCTAGATAAGGTTCTACCATTGCCCATTCAATGAGCATATTTCCACTTTCAGAAGACTTTGGATTTTTATCTTGATTTTTATTTATCTTTTCTGTTAAAAAGCGAGCCAGTTGACGAGAGACAAATGGATGTCCACCGCTTTGGCGATGAATTTGTCTGGGAGTGACTTCATCAAACTCCAACGCCATCAGTTTACCGATATTGATCAGCATGTCTTTCGTCTCATCCTCAGAAAAAGGAGGGAGAAAGACTTCTTTGAAGAAGCTAAAAACCGGATTCGTTGCAACTCCTGGTTGCGTCCACGAGTTGATGCGATTGCAATCTGGATGCACATCAGCGACGAGAATTGACAGTTGACGCTGTTCTTGAGACAAAACTCGTAACGCCCCAAAACAAGCATTAAATTCTTCTGCTTTTTCCCGCGAGTCTTCTGGAGTGGGGATAATTCGTTCTACTTCGTCTAAAAAGCACAGTATGGGCAGCTTATAGTTTTTATTCTGCTGGATTGCACTTACAAAGTCAATCACCCGTTGAATAAATTCTCCAGTTAATTCTGCGGCTGGTTTATCTGGTGGAAATGGCTGAAATTGTGGAAGTTGAACCTGATTTTCTAGGGTAGACAGACGCTGGAGGATATCGTTAAATAAAGCAGCACCGTAGTAGCGAGAACCTCCATAGCGTTGAAGGTCAATGTGTATGACTGGGTGTTCGCGCAGCATGAAACCTAACTGGAGTAGCACAGAAGTTTTGCCAGACTTGCGTAACCCAAACAAGCCAACTCCCTGAAATCTCAGCAGTTTTTCTGCCAAGCGCTGCAATAATTCTGTGCGCCCAAAGAAAGAAAATGTGTCGCTAATGGCGTTTCTGTCATCGAAGAAGTCAGCACGTTGGAGGTAGCGATCGCAATACTCTTCCAGCAATCCTCTGCACTCGTCTTGGTTTGGTAGCGCTTGTTCTACTTGTGCAAGAGGAATTGGAATCAGGACAAAATGATCGCGTAAACGTACCTTTGCCGTTTCCATTCTCGCTGTGGTGTCAGGAGAAACTTTATAGAAAAGAATACCAATTCTCTCTCGGTTATCCAAAACTAATTTTTCAGAGATTTCAACAAGTTGGATAACATCTTTGTCAGTTGGCGTATCCACAGTTAGCAAAACTGGTAAAGGCGCGTAGGGGCTGAGACTACCTTCGATAGTTTCGATTGTTAAGTGCTGTAAGTTCTCACGTTTTATTTTTGCATCTACTGGTTTGAAAAACTGAGTGACTAAATCCAAACATTTCTTTTTCTGTTCTTGTTGTTGTAACAGTCGCTTGAATGCACCGTCTTGTGTCAATTGTTGTGGAAAACGTAAGTTAAATAACTGGACAAAAGTATCACTTAGTGTATGGTCTTTGGTGTTTGCGGCGTATTCGATTAATTTTTCTCGCAGTTCTAAGGCTGCACCCAAAGGCAGTAAAGTTGCCAGCAGTAAGTAAACGCCGCGAAAACGCGGCTCACTAATGTGTTGAATAACACGCTCTTGGACTTCTTCACTTTCGCCGAGAAAGTTTTGCACCAGGAAGAATTCCATAATTTTGTCGTGGCGAAAGTACCAGTTTTTCAGTGGTTCTCCCTCAGCATCTTCCCACTGACGGCTGACAACCATCTTATATTTTTCATCTTCCATACTGATTAATTCTTGTCTAAAATCATCAGCAGGAATAGCGCTTTCGTCGTTAAGCCGCATCTGGTAAACTGCTTGCGAAAACTTCTTGAGTGGAAATTCATGTTTCCATTCTCGCAGGTATTCTGCCGCCATGAGTTGATATTGTTGTTCTTGCAGGCGAAACAAATCTGGTTGTTTACCTTGTGATAGCATCAGGGCAACCAGCGTTAAATCCATTGGGTTGGAAAGAATTCGCTTGGCTGCGGCTAAATCTTCTGGGGATTGTTGATCGTTGAAAGCTTCTGCTATGTAGCGAGAGCAAGCTTGCTCGTAATCTTGGAATTCCTTATCGTCTACAGGCGTCTCGCTTTGAACCTCACCCTCGCTTTGAACCTCACCCTCGCTTTTAGCTTCGCTAAAATCTTTCCCTCTCCTTAGTAAGGAGAGGGATGCCCGATCGCGCTGGGTGAGGTTCCGGTTGTTCAAAACCTCATTCTCGCTTTTCACTTCGCGAAAATCTTTCCCTCTCCTTAATAAGGAGAGGGATGCCCGATAGGGCAGGGTGAGGTTCCGGACTAACCAGAGAGATAGGCGATCGCGCTGGGTGAGGTTCCGGTTGCTTTTCACCTCACCCTCGCTTTTCGCAGAGCGAAAATCTTTCCCTTCGGCTTCGCTCAGGGTTAACCCTCTCCTTACCAAGGAGAGGGATGCCCGATTGCGCAGGGTGAGGTTCCGGAGTTCGGAGAGGGATGCATGATCGCGCAGGGTGAGGTTCTGCTGACGAGACATCAAAAACTGCTGTATTTGCTCACGTTCCAACGGCTGCAATTCATATTTCTTCGCCGTTGAGGGGGGTATCCAATCCAACGGCTGAGTCGTCATAATAATGTTGCCCCGGAAATAGCTTTCCACAAACTGAGAGACTTTTGCTCGTGTGTCAGCAGTGACTTCATTGAGTCCGTCGATGCAGATGTCTATAGCTCCATAGTAAATTAGGTTTCTCAGGAATTTGGCATCATGTACCTGTCCTTCCAGCTTGGCGTAAATTGCAGGAATCACGCCATTGTCACACTTTTGCGCGGGTAGAAAGACGACTGTTCGCTGGGAGGTTTTCACCAAATGGCGCAGAAACATCGACTTGCCTAAACCAGAGTCGCCTTCTAAGACGATTTGCCCTTTTATGCTAGGAATCACTTCTGTAATTGGTCGAATTTCATCCGTATTCTGGTGTAGAGACGTTGCATGCAACGTCTCTACAACGCCAGACTCTGGAAAGTAAGTTTGTTCTTTGAAATTGTCTAATCCCGCATCTGCTAGCAAGATCGGTGTGAATGGTTCAAACAGTCGGCGACGCAGGAAAGGAACCCAAGTCAGGAGTAAGCCGATATAGCCAAAACCGAGAATGCGCCGTAACCACGGGTTCCAGAAAATTGGCTGAACTTGGGGAGATTTGGGATAGGCAATAATGAGGAGAAGCCAAATCGCAAGGTGAGTCAGGATGATGTTTCTGGCAAGGAAAAACCACTTCCAAAATTCTAAATTATCTATGACTGACTTCACCGTGTCAGCTTCGTTGTATCTACCTTTAAGATTATTGTAGTGATCTTGAAGTAGTTTAATATCTTTCCATTTCCAATCTGAAACTTTTTTAGCAACGACTCCAATCTGCTGTGCTAAGTTTTCTTGTAATAGTTTCAACTCGTGACTATTGTTCCAAGCTTTAAGAAACACGTTCAGTGTGTATTTGCCATTTTTGTATTTGAGTTGAGTGGGAATTGCTTGAGGATAACCAAGCCACTTTAGCAGAGTTTTCACCTCATCAGTACCACCCCCAAGGAAATAGGTGAGAAAGCGCCATTCTGGAATGTATGACTGACCATCGTAATAGACATTATCTAGAATGATAACTATCTCATTGAACTCCAGTTTTCTGATTTTCCCCAAAACTTGTGCTGCACTGGAACGAACTTGAGACTCAACGGTTTTATCTTTGAGGAAGTCGAGGATGTCTTTGACGTAGAGTTTGGCAGCTTCCCCCAAATTCCCCAAAGCTTGTGCTGCACTGTAACGAACAGAAGAGTCAACGGTTTTATTTTTGAGGAAGTCGGCGATGTCTTTGACGTAGGGTTTGGCAGCTTCCCCGAAATCCCCCAAAGCTTGTGCTGCACTGGAACGAACTTGAGACTCAACGGTTTTATTTTTGAGGAAGTCGAGGATGTCTTTGACGTAGGGTTTGGCTGCATCGCCCAAATTCCGCAAAGCTTGTGCTGCACTGGAACGAACAGAAGAGTCAACGGTTTTATCTTTGAGGATGTCGGCGATGTCTTTGACGTAGGGTTTGGCATCATCGCCCAAATTCCCCAAAGCTTCTGCTGCACTGGAACGAACTTGAGACTCAACGGTTTTATCTTTGAGGATGTCGAGGATGTCTTTGACGTAGGGTTTGGCAGCTTCCCCGAAATTCCGCAAAGCTTCTGCTGCACTGTAACGAACAGAAGAGTCAACGGTTTTATCTTTGAGGAAGTCGAGGATGTCTTTGACGTAGGGTTTGGCAGCTTCCCCGAAATTCCCCAAAGCTTGTGCTGCACTGTAACGAACAGAAGAGTCAACGGTTTTATTTTTGAGGAAGTCGGCGATGTCTTTGACGTAGGGTTTGGCAGCTTCCCCGAAATTCCCCAAAGCTTGTGCTGCACTGTAACGAACAGAAGAGTCAACGGTTTTAT
>NZ_JCACKO010000002.1:0-5168 GCF_059505445.1 Brasilonema angustatum
CTCCCTGCTCCCTGCTCCCTGCTCCCTGCTCCCTGCTCCCTGCTCCCTGCTCCCTACTTCCCCATCTCTCTCCTGCACCAGTCTAGCAATAACCTGCACCGACTTGCCCAAGCCCATATCGTCTGCTAGACAGCCATTCAATCCCAATCTTTCCAAGTATTGCAACCATGAGACGCCGCGCTTTTGGTACTCGCGCAGATTTCCTTGCAATTGTGGCAGTTCAGAAATGGGTTCCAACCGACTTTTGTCTTGCAACTTCGCCATTGTCTCTGACAAAAATTGGTCATATTCAAATTCCCACTCTTCACCCACTTCAGCATTACGTTGCAGGAACTCTAGCATCGTCATTTCTGATTTTTCATCAGCGTGTGAGTGCCAAAATTCTAAGAACTGCTGCATTTTCTCTCGGTCTAGTTCCATCCACTGACCGCGAAAATGTACCAGTGGAGCCTTAGAATTAATAAGTTGTTGCCACTCTTGCGGAGTAACGGCTTTGTCACCAATAGCCAGTTCATACTGATACTCCACTAACGAGTCAAGGCTGAAATACCTTTTTGTCTGGCTTTTCGTTGCGGATAGTTTGCTTGCAGACGCCTTGAGGCGAATTTTTGCCCGACGACGACCGGCGGGAGTATACCAAGCTGGTACAATAATCTTGAAACCAGCATCTTCCAGCACCCAGGCACTTTCTTTGAGGAAGTCAAAAGCCTCTTCTAGACTGAGTTGCAATCCCGTGGGGTGTTGTGTTTCCAGTCCCTGCCATAATTGAGGATACATCCGCGCTGCGTAGCCGAGATTAAGCAGCAAATCTGTTTCAAAACCCTTACCAAATTGCTTGTATATCCCAGTTTTGGTCTTTTGACTCATTGTCCAGTAGTCAGCTAGTGCTAGTTTCAAAGAGCGATCTTGTTTGCTAGCTACAAGGAATTGAATCTGCCAATTGTCTATTGCGTCTGAAGCAGGAGAATGCAACTGAAAGCAGAGATGAAACGCGGAGTCACTTTGGGTATGGGCGATTTTGGTTTTCCATGTCAACCATTGCTGATATTGTTCTAAAGCTGCATGCGTTGTTTGTGGGTTGTCATTGTTTGGACGTAAGCAATGGTGAATCAGGGAATCAGCAATTTGTTTGTCAAAAGCAGCTGTTGAGGGTGTATGGGTGACTATATCGTTAACAAGAGACTCACTGAAGTGGCGTAAAAGCTTTTCTCTATCAAAGAACTCTATTGGATCAGTTGCTGTTACCGAACCCGCCACACAAATGAGTGGCATATATTCAATGTATTTTTTCAAATTGGATTCATATTGTTCAGAAATAATTTCCCAATTTGTATAGATTTCAAATGGTTGTGTTTGTGGAGTTTTTGTTTTACCTTTTTTACTAGTCTTAGTAACGGTAGCTTCTAACTCCCGGTATTTCAGTGCTGGAATATATTGGTCTTTAAGAATTAATTGCTTAAAGGCTTGAGTATAGTGATACCAAAACAGGATATCTGAACCAAGTTGAATTTCGCCCGAACTGTATAATGCTAAAAAGTGGATTTCGTTGAGGAGTTTGATAACATTGATAGCTTTTGAGACTCGATAAGAACCAGTTTTAACTGACGCGACAGCCTCATAGCAGTCTACCTGCCAGTATTGAAACCCTTCATATTCTTCAGGAAGGTCTATTTCTAGATACTTAATTAATTCTGGTGAGGGAATGGGCTGATTATTCGCAGTTGGTAGAGCAAAATATTTAGCAGATATACGTTCGTTTAAGGTAGCTGCTGGTTCTTTGATGCCTAACTCTTGGACTAAAAAGCCTACCAATTCGTCCTGTGCTAGATGTCCAGGGTGAATGTGTTGATTTTTGTGACGACGTTTTTTGACTTCAGGGGTTTCTACCCATAAATAAAAAGACCCTGGCTGAATAAACTCAGCCACTGCGTTTGGTATCCACGTACCATGAATAACTTTCATGAGTCCACGCTTTTGGTTATTCTAGAATTTTTAGAGGGTCTAGATTACTTTACCAAAAGTAGGTATGGAGTATTACAGAATTATGTAAAAAATTCAGATTTTATTTGCAAAACCGCTATACCTAGACATCACGGGCTTTTAAAAAATTATAGATTGCAAGAGTAATAGCTAAAACTAACGCGATATGAATCAGATTTCCTGCAATGTGAAGTACAAGACCCAATACCCAAAAAGCAAACAGTAGAACGACAATACCCCAAAGTATGCCTAACATAATTTTCGATTCCGATTTGTAGAGGATTTCTACCAGAGTAATTCCAATTGACTGACAAAAAATAATTTCGATACAAATTTTTAAACATACGTGGGAACCCTTAACAGGGAACAGTAAACAGTGAACAGTGATAACTGATAGCTGATAGCTGATAACTGATAACTGATAACTGGTAACTGGTAACTGATAACTGATAAAAGTGTACCTAGCTTCGCAAAAATCTGCCGAGGAGTCCTATGTCTCAAACTGGGCAATTCATACTTCGCTAATAGTGTCAATTACTACTTACGAGTAAAGAAATGCCGCAACCATGACCAAGCTCGATTCTTAATCTCAACAGGAGCCGGATTGGGTAACTGGGTTGGGGTTGTTGCTTGAACGGTGTTATTGACCGAAAGTACGCCGACTGTTAACTCTCCATCGGTGTTATACCAGTCGCCGCCGCCATTACGACCAAACAAAGTTGCTCCTACTCCTGTCACCTGATACAAGTTGGTAACAAGATGTGCTTTCTCAAGGCTTTGGATAAAGTTGTTTCGCTCTGCATCAATATTCGAGTCAATATGATGGGTAATTTGTCCTGTGAAACGGCTGAGTTCAACACTGATATCAAATGTTGCACTACCAAGCCACAGAGGTCTGCCATCAGCGCTTAAATTGTTAGTCTGCCACAAGCGAACGTGATGACGTTCCTTGGCGCTGTTACCTACGGGTAGCTCAAATGCAAGATCCTGCTTGCGTCCCAAAAAGTATAAATTGCTAACAGGAGCATTAGGATAGGGACGCTTCAGCAACACACTTTTGGCAATGCCAAGGCTGGAGTTAAAGGTAATTGGATCTGCCGGATACCAGCCTGCTGCCAGCATTGCCTGAACCACTTCAACTTTTGTACCAACCAATCCAACATTGATTGGGTCGCCCGGTATACCTTCGGCTGTTTGCGTGGTTTTAGGAGAATGCTCTAGTTTTGAGTTGTGTTCGTAATGACGCCATAGTGCAGGTAGGACAACATAAGCTAGCAGCAAATATAACCCAGGAATAACGATAAGCCAAATCCATAACCTGCGGTGATGTGACTGTACTGATGTTTGTACCTTACTGGGCATTGACTTGTTTTAGTTTTTCTAGATCAAAGATGTGTACCATTACTATAAGGTAAGTTGAGCTAAGCCAAGCTATGACAGTGCTATTTTGAATGAACCACCAAAGACGCCAAGGGATGAGAGGAGAAACGAAAAAGTGAAACCGCTACGGGTCATAGTTGTAGGTGGTGGCGCGGCTGGTTTTTTTGGTGCAATCGCAGCAGCCGAAGCACATCCCAACGCGCAAGTGACAATACTCGAAGCCAGTCGCGAAGTCCTGGCAAAAGTCCGCATTTCTGGTGGCGGACGCTGCAATGTCACTCAAGCTTGTTTTGATCCGTCAGGATTAGTACAAAATTATCCCAGAGGCGGGAAAGCTTTGCTAGGTGCATTCACGCGCTTTCAAGCTAAGGATACAGTCGCTTGGTTTGCTACTCACGGAGTACCACTCAAAACCGAACCTGATGGCAGAATGTTTCCCCTCACTAATACTTCTGAAACTGTAGTCAACTGTCTGATAAATACAGCAAAAGCAGCTGGGGTAAACATACGTACAGAAACACTGATTGTTGCTGTCAAACAACTCAGCACTCCTAACTTTGAAATTTCTTTAAAGTCGGGAGAGATTTTGGAGTGCGATCGCCTACTCTTAGCCACAGGTAGCAACCCTGTCGGTTACAAAATAGCCCAGAAGTTTGGACATACAATTGAACCACCAGTCCCCTCTTTATTTACCTTCAATATCAAAGATGAATTTGTTTTGAAGTTGGCTGGTGTGAGTGTTAACCCTGTACGATTGCGCTTAAGCATACCAGGATTTCCCCAACTCGAACAAACAGGACCATTGCTGATCACCCATTGGGGTTTTAGTGGTCCAGCTGTGCTAAAACTTTCTGCGTGGGGTGCGAGAGTGCTGCACTCAAACAACTACCAAGCCACTTTACATATTAATTGGCTATCCCACCTCCAGCCAGAAGAAGTCCGGCAGAAATTACTAGTAGTTAAAAATGAAGTGGCAAAAAAGGCGATCGCCTTACATCGCGGCGTAGACTTACCCCACCGCCTCTGGCAATACATTATCTCGCGTGCAGGTATCACACCAGAAGACCGTTGGGCAGAATTATCAAACAAAACACTCAACCAGTTGGTGCAAGAACTGACTCAAGGACAATACCAAATTAATGGTAAAGGAGTTTTTAAGGAAGAATTTGTCACCTGTGGCGGTGTCAACCTTAAACAAGTCAATTTTAAAACAATGGAAAGTCGATTAGTTCCAGGGCTTTACTTCGCTGGAGAAATTTTAGATATTGATGGTGTCACTGGCGGCTTTAATTTTCAAAGTGCTTGGACAACGGGATATTTAGCGGGGTTGGGAGCAGTTAAGTGAACTGCAAAAACAAACGCAAAAATCATCTACTATTTTGAATATTTTATTTTTTCTAAAAATCCTTCAAAAGAGATATAACAAATTACGTCTAAATTAGGTTTTTTACTTAATTTTTCTTAACTGTCTGCTTAACTGTCTTAACTGTCTGCTTAACTGTCTTATCTGTCCTTGTATCCTTGTTATGTGGCTGATAGAATCAAAAAACAAATAATACATCAAATCAGACGTATAGTACCCAGCTGTTACACAGCTTAAAGACTATTTCTCATCCAGAGGAGGTACATAAGGATCTACGTACAGGGGCGTGGATTTATTGAAGCAAATGTGATGGATTTTACTCTTTAGTGTCTTGCACTTAGTCGAAAACCGCGATAAGATGTTGTGTATATATTAATTCAACAATCAAGTTCGATGAGCTTTCGCAGTCCATATAACGAACATACCGAGATTTTTAGCTTGACTG
>NZ_JCACKO010000003.1:0-5105 GCF_059505445.1 Brasilonema angustatum
TGGCGGAGAAAATAATTCTAGACGTACCCAGTTCCTGAAACGTATACTAGAATTTTGTGATTTGAATCATAATGTGGGAAAAATTTTGAACCATAAATTGAGAAAAAGTTAACGCAATTTCGTGCTTTTGCGGCAATCACAACAGAAAACTTTGCATCAAATCATGAGAGAGAGTTGAAATCCTAAAGCATAATTAGAGAATGAGTTTAAAAAACACTTTCGGACAAAACTTGCACAAAAAATCCTTGAAAAAATCGCCCACTTATAAACTTTTAATTCAAAATATGGTTCAAAATTCCAAGATATGCTTCACTTAAAACCATGACCCCGTAGTTTTGTATTGCGTACTGAAAGCCTAAAACCGCCTCCTGGCATAGAGAAACACTCTTGACGAGGATGAAAAACTCTCATGACAGACGACGAATTTGATTATTGGTGTAAGCAACAGCAACTAACGGCATCTTGCAAAGATTTAATTGCCGCAATTCGAGCTGCCCCACCTTCACGGAGAGTACAAGGACGCGCCAAGAACGTTAGTGGAGTTTACCCTAGCCGCAAAATGGGTCAAACCATCCAATTTGAAAGCCACACCGTAGAACTGTGGGCAATATATCAAATGGAACACTCCCCAGACGTATTAGAGTTTTACGACCAGCCACCTCCGTTCAAAATCCAGTACCACAACAAAACAGGACGAAAAATAGGTCATTACCATACTCCAGACTTCTTCGTACTGCGTCCAAGTGGTGCAACCTGGGAAGAATGGAAAACCGAAACCGAATTAAAACGACTAGCCCAAAAATATCCTTCACGCTACCAAAAAACTGAAACTGGTCATTGGCATTGCCCACCAGGAGAAGCTTACGCTGAATCATTTGGACTCAAATACCACGTCCGCACCGATACCGAATTAAATCCCATATTCACCCAGAACCTAATGTTTTTAGAAGACTACTTTAGGTTCACCGCCAATATCCCTCACTCCATTACAGAACAAATCAAAGCAGCAGTTCAAACCACCCCAGGAACAACCATAGCCGCTACACTTGCATCCATACCTGGAGTACGTGCCAACGATATCTACGCCATGATTGCAAAAGAGCAACTCTACGTAGACTTGTATGCAGTTCCCCTAGTGGAACATTGGCTCGTTCAGCTATGGGCAGACCAACAAACTCATGCTGCTCATACACATTTAGCGATAGGGACAACTCTTAATCATCAAAAAATCACCTCACCCACAACACTCTTGCCTAACACTTTATTAGTCTGGGACTCACAACTTTGGACTTTAGTTAACTTGGGCGAGACAACAACCACACTGTTACCCGAAGTTGGGCAACCAATGCAATTGCCCACAGCATTTTTTCTGCAATTATTCGACAGTGGCACTATCAACATTCAAACTTCAGAAACACACGCAACCATCAATTCTAGAGTACATGAATTGATGGTTGCCGCCTCGCCTGCTGACCTACAAACAGCCAATCGCAGATTTCATTTAGTACAAGCATATTTCCAGCGTCACACAGAGATATATCAGGATATATCTCCTAGCACATTATCCCGATGGGTCAAACAGTTTCGTGAAGCTGAAGCACATGTAGGCTGTGGTTATGTTGGTTTGCTCCCACGTACCTCTAGTAGAGGAAATCGCCAACCCAAAGCACCAACAGATGCAAGCATTTTATTAGATAAATTTATTACCGAACATTACGAGACACCAAGACAAGCGCCAGGGGCTTCAGTTTATCGTGCATATACAAAAGCGTGCTGTTCCGCCAACATTCAACCACTCAGTCAGCGCACATTTTATACTCGGCTAAAAAAGCGTCCCACTCATGAGCAGACTTTAAAACGCCAAGGAGCAAAAGCTGCATACGCAACAGAACCGATTGTATTAGAACTAGCTAAAACTACACCCCGGCATGGAGACAGACCTTTTGCTATCTGCCATCTTGACCACACCCAACTCGACATCCAATTACGCTCCTTCGCTTCTGGTCGGAACTTAGGACGACCTTGGCTGACCTTACTAATTGATGCCTACTCCCGACGCATCTTAGCAGTTTATCTCACCTTTGACCCACCCAGTTACAGGTCTTGCATGATGGCACTACGGTTGTGCGTCCAGCGTTTTGGTCGTTTTCCCCAATCCGTAGTTGTAGATGGAGGCAAGGAATTTCATAGCGTTTACTTTGACACCTTATTAGCACGCTACCACTGCATTAAAAAGACAAGACCCGGTGGTAAACCCCGTTTTGGGTCAGTAGTTGAGCGATTATTCGGCACAACCAATACTGAATTTCTCTTTAACTTACTGGGCAACACCCAAGCCAGTAAGCAGCCGCGTCAATTGACCAAAGTTGTTGACCCCAAACAGCTTGCCGTGTGGACATTGGTAGATTTACATACCTACCTGACCGAGTGGGCATACACCATTTATGACACGAGCGTACATAATTCCTTGGGTGAGACACCATTACAAGTTTATACCGACGCAATGGCTGCCACAGGGGAGAGGGAACACCGACGCATTGCCTATGACGAAGACTTTCTCATGGCAACACGCCCTAGTACACCCAAAGGCAACGCTTTAGTTCAGCCGGGACAGGGAATTAAAGTTAATTATCTCTATTACTGGAATGATGCTTTGCGCAGTCCGGTTGTCGAAAAGACCAAAGTCAATGTGCGCTATGACCCTTTTGATATGGGTGTAGCTTATGCGTACCTGGAGGGAAGATGGGTCAAATGTATCTCCCAGTATTACAGCACCTTTGCCGGACGCACGGAGAAACAAGTGCTGTTAGCTGCCCAAGAAATCAGACAACAAGATAAGCGTAATGCTGTGAGTACAAATATCTCTGCCAAACGCCTCGCCGACTTCATCGCGGCGGTGCAAGAACATGAAACCTTGCTCATGCAACGCTTACGGGATTTGGAAGCGGTTGGGGTCTTGGAGAATTTAACACCCAAAAACTCAGGTGTACCTCCTTTCTCCCCAGTCAGCACTCTTGAGCCGGAGATGGAAGCACACACTACTGATGAGGAATTTGAGCCAGCACTGCCTCAAAATGTTGAACTGTTGGATGTCACACGACTGCCGATACTAGGGGAATACCGTTAATGGACAATTTGGAGAGCGCTCATCAAAGCGACGAAATGCAGTCGAAACTTACCCAGTTTAAGGAGTATGCAGTTTTACATCCCCAATTAGCACGGGTAGATATGCTGTTGATGCGTGCGATTCGAGAACCCGCCGGATTTGCTCATGTGTTGGTGTATGGGCCAAGCGGTGTGGGCAAGACCACGATGATTCAGCAGATTGCTAAACGATTAAATGAGAATTTACCCGAACACTTACCCGGTGTTTCCAATTCCTTAAGTTATCGTAACGGCAGTCAGCCCCCAATACCGTTATTGTTGTTAGAAACACGACCACCGGACGGTGGGGTGTTTAATCGGGCAGATTATTACCGCACTGCGCTGAAATTTTTGGGAGAACCATTCTATGAGCGGCGGATGCTGATAGATATTGACGCGGAGCAAACCTGGGAGAAGAAAGGACGTGGGCGTACTAAAACAGCACAGTTTAATGATTCACCAGAACTGCGCCATGCATTAGAAGAAGCGATGACCAAACGTGGAGTGCGGGCAGTGATTCTGGATGAAGCACAGCACTTAATGAAGATTGGAACTGGTGCCAGTGCTGGTAAACTTCTAGACCAATTGGACTGGATTAAGTCCATGACCAACGTTACGGGTGTGCTACACATTCTCATTGGGACTTATGAACTGCTCAATTTCCGCAATTTAAGCGGTCAAGCATCCCGGCGGGGACTAGATATCCATTTTCCGCGTTATTTGTATCAAAATGAACAAGACCGCCAAGACTTTCAAGCCGCATTATTGGCACTGCTGATGCAAGTACCTATGAATGTTGATGTTCCGCAGTTAATGCAGCATTGGCTTTACTTTTATGAGCGTTCCATTGGTTGTGTTGGGGTACTCAAGGACTGGCTTATCCGGGCTGTGGCGGCGGCATTGCATGATGGCCACGATACTCTGAGTTTAGAACGGTTGCATGAACATACGCTCTCCCTTGCCCAGTGTGAACGCATGGCATTGGATACTACTGAGGGTGAACAAAAACTCTCTTACATGGAAAGTCGCCGTGAACATTTGTGGCATTTGCTACAGATAGGCATGGGTTCGACATCTGTACCAAAAACTGCGGTGGATTTATCCAAGGGGGCTAATGATGTGGTTGCATCGCCCCCAAAATCTTCAAAATCATCATCTCAAACCAAGCGAACTCGTAAAAAGCCCGTCAGTTCTACGATAGATGAAACGGCTTCTGCAACACCAGATGAAACTTGTATAGAGCCACCCCCAAAGAAAAAACAAACTCGTAAGAAAACCAAACAAGCTGATTCTCTAATTAGTGAAACTCCACTTGAAACAAATATTACCCCTAGTCCCACGGACGAACAGAAGAAAATTGATGAAACCGCAACTCAACAGGAAATGCTGAAAACATCTAAAAAGTCTTCGGGGCGTGTCGGACAACGCAAACCCAAACGAGATACTGTAGGACAACAGTGAACATCAAAAAATTAATCAGATGGGAAACAGAGCAGTTAAATGCTCCTATGCACCGTGTAATATATGGAAAGTTCTTCCCTCAGTACCTTCTTCAATTACACCTCACCCGTGTAATACTTGGTTGAAGGTTGTTTTTAACCATCTCTTCTAAATAATCCGCTCTGGTCATCCTCATACATTCAGCCACAATACCCAAAGCCTTCCAGGTTTCATCAGTCAATCTCAAAGAGCGTACTTGACGGTAATCATTGTTTTTGAGCGCAAACTTCCCCTGAATTTCCCGCTTCAGCATAAACTTTCCATGTAATACACGGTTAGTTTACCCGTATCCGTGTATTACATCGAAGATGTATTCTACTTTGATTCTGATTTTTGAAGCATAAAATGGTTAACTCTTTTTGAAGCATATCTTGAGCTAAAAGTTTATTTTATGATTCAAATCACAAATTTGCTCAATCCAATCAACTAAATATACGTTTAGCTTACTATCCGCCATATCA
>NZ_JCACKO010000004.1:0-87378 GCF_059505445.1 Brasilonema angustatum
TGGTGAGTTTATTTACGGACTGATTACCGAGATTCACTCACAACGAATCGCACCAGTCAAGATTATCTCACCATCAAAATTTGGCGGTTACGGTAGTGATAAAATCGCTACAGCTAAAAACTACGCCAAAACCTAAGTGTGAAAACTGATAGCATCTTTTATCGTCTCTTTCAAGAATTTCCCAATATCTTCTTTGAACTGATTGGTAACTCTCCCGAAACAGCGAATCTCTACGAATTTTCTTCAGTTGAAGTCAAGCAAACAGCCTTCAGAATTGATGGTGTATTTCTTCCCATCCAAGATGAAGAAGTTCCGATTTATTTTGTCGAGGTTCAGTTTCAACCAGACACAGATATTTACTTACGTCTTGTGTCGGAAATTTCTTTATACTTACGCCAAAACAAACGCAAAAATTCTTGGCGAGGAGTCGTGATTTATCCTAGCAGAGAGATAGATAAAGGTGATAAACAAGATTTCTGGGAATTCTTCCATAGCCAGCGTATCAGTCTAATTTATTTAGATGAATTAGGTGAAGCTGCATCACTGCCGCTAGGCATTGCTACGATAAAATTAGTAATAGAAGAGGAAGATACAGCCATTAGCACCGCTAGGCAATTAATCAACCGTATCCAGCAATCAGTAAATTTGCAACTGCCACAAAAACAATTACTAGAATTAATAGAAACAATCTTAGTTTATAAATTTCCGAAAATGAGTCGCAAGGAGATAGAAGCTATGTTTAGTCTCAGTGAATTGAAGCAAACGCGGGTTTATCAAGAAGCGAGAGAAGAAGGTGAACAAAAAGCAAAATTAGAAGCTGTACCTAAGCTTTTAGCATTGGGCTTAACTGTGAAACAAGTAGCACAGGCTTTAGATTTAGATGTTGCACAAGTCCAGCAAGCAGAACAGCAAACGCGATTAGATGAATAGTAAGGTAATTTTCAAATTATTTTCTATAAACATCTTTCCGATGCTTGCACTGTAAAAGTTGTACAAGTTGACTTTCATCATCAATCTCATAACGAACTCTATAATCACCAACTCGGATACGATACTCGTTATCAGAGCCTTTTAATTTGATAACTCCATCGGGACGCGGTTCATTTGCGAGATTTTGAATTTTTTCAACAACGCGCTCAATAACATCATTTGGCAAGTCGTCAATCTGCTTTTGTACCGACTTTGAAATAACGATAGTATAGCTCATGATGCTTGATTTGAGCGCTTAGCAAGAAATTCATCCATAGTCGTGTACTCACCAACTGCATACTCAGCGCGAACTGCTTGAATTTCTGCCTGTGTTTCTGCATCATCTTCGTACAGCGCTTCTTCAGTTTCAAAAATTTGTTGCTCAATTATCTCTTGAAGTTGACGTTTTTCTTCTAAATTCAGAGAAGATATCACTTCTGCTAAAGCTTCCAAGGAGAGTTGTAGTTTAACAATGGCTGGCATTTTTCTCCAATTGGTTTTGTTGTTTTTCGTATTCTTAGACTATGAGGTTCGCCTCATACTCTCTGTTGGGTACAATACAAGTCGATTGTAGAGGCACAGCATACTGTCATTGGTGTCAACTTAAGCCAAAAGCCTTTCTTGGCAAGCATTTGAGCATTTTTTGATGTACCATCTAGATTTTCGATCCCCCAACCCCCTTAAAAAGGGGGCTAAGATTTATTTCCCCCCTTTTTAAGGGGGGATTAAGGGGGGATCGAAAACGTCGGTAAATTAAGTGTTTGAGCTTTAAGTTGACACCAATGAGCAAACTGTACCCCTACCCTGTAGTGCTACAGATTCTTCAAATAATCCAGAAGCGCTTCATTCACCAAATTAGTCATCGCCTTCCCTTGACGCTGAGAGATTTCCTTCAATCTGTTGTAAACCTCATCTTGCAGGGTGACGCGATGGCGGTTTTTGCTTGTCGCTGTTGTCGTATTGGCGATCGCCACTTCCTGACGATCGCTATCTTCTGTAATTGCTGCTGTGGTAGAATCTGCCATTGTCTCCACCAAACCATCACCATCGTCTGTGATTTCTGGTGGTGCAACAGTTTGAGATTCGTAGTTAGCAGCAAACTCGCGGATAGCATCAAAACCCATGCGATCGCAAAAATCACCAAATGTTTCTTCTGTCTGGCGCTGCTGTTTGAAGTAGACAAAAATCGGTTCTAGCTGGGTTTCTATGTCATTATCGTGCAGCCGCTCCATGTAAGGTAACGCCAGCCGTGTTTGATTTGGTGAACCTCCCAGCCAAACTTGGTAAGATTCAGGAGCGCTACCCACAAAGCCGAGTTCTGCCATGTAAGGACGAGCACAACCGTTGGGACAACCCGTCATTCTTACCACAAAATGCTCGTTTGGTAAATCCACTTTATCCAAAAGGGTGCGAATCCGCTCTAAAATTCCGGGAATTGCTCGTTCTGATTCGGTGATAGCCAAACCGCAAGTGGGCAAAGCTGGGCAAGCCATAGCATACCGTACAAGGGAGTCAATTTTTTCTGGTTCAAAAATGACTCCGTGACTGCTAAGAATCTTTTGAATCGCTTGCTTGTTCTTTGGTTCGATATCGTAGAGGACGAGGTTTTGGTGGGGTGTTAAGCGGATGGGCAAGTTATACTTTTCAACAATTTTCCGCAAAGCGGTTTTGAGTTGGAAGTCGCCTTCATCCTTAACTCGACCGTTGTCGATGGAAATCCCTAAGAACAGCTTACCGTCGCCTTGTTCATTCCAACCGAGGAAGTCATGATATTTAAACTCTGGCAGTTTTTTAAAGGGTGCGAGTGACTTGCCAAAGTATTCCTCAACTTGGGAGCGGAACTTATCAACGCCCCAATCGTGGATGAGATATTTTAACCTGGCATGACGGCGGTCAGTGCGATCGCCATAATCTCTTTGAGTCGCAACAATCGCTTTGACGAGATCGTAAACGTCATTCTTATCTACATAACAAATTGGATCTGCTATTCTGGCAAAGGTTTCTTCTTTATTATGTGTTCGTCCTAAACCACCGCCAGCAAAAACGTCAAATCCCTCTAACTCTTCCTTGTCATTGGTTATGACTACCAAAGTCAAGTCTTGGCTATACAAATCAATCGAATTATCTCCTGGAACCGTCACACAAGCTTTGAACTTGCGCGGCATATAGTAAGTTCCGTAAAGAGGTTCTTCTTTGTCGTGAAAGATTGTGCCAGTGCCATTTTTCTCTCGCGCCGCCTTCACTTCTGGGTTTTCCTCAGCGCTAATTGCCATTTCCCCATCTAGCCAAATTTCGTAGTAAGCGCCTGTTTGGGGTGTTAGCAAGTTAGCAATATTGTCAGCGTATTCCCAAGCGTACTGATACTCAGGCTTATTTTTGAAAGGTGCTGGAGGTGCCATGACGTTGCGGTTCACGTCGCCGCAAGCGCCCAGCGTTGAACCCATGTTTTTGATAATAGCGGCAAATGCTGCCTTAAGATTTTTCTTTAAAATCCCATGCATCTGAAACCCTTGACGAGTGGTTACTCGTAAGGTGTGGCTACCATATTCATCTGCCAGCTTGTCTAAAGTCAGAAACAGCTGTGGCGGGACAAACCCACCCGGATTTCTCGTCCGCAGCATGAACTGGTAGTCTTTTTCCTGTCCCTTGACCCGATTATCACGGTTATCTTGCTGGTAAGAGCCATGAAACTTTAGTATTTGTATGGCATCTTCACTAAAGTGAGTTGTATCTTGAAGTATTTCCGTTGCTACAGGTTCACGCAAAGAATTGCTGCGTTCCTTGATTGCTTCTACTTTGGAGGGCTTACGGCTTGTGGTCGGAGGAGCAGATTTAACCATTACAGTGGTACAGAGTTTTTTCAAAAAATTATTACCATGGGCCGAAGCGTAACTGAGAAGCACCCTTTCGGCTGACTTTTTTCCGATAATCCGGTCGGAATTAGGAGAAATACAATGATCTTAACACGCGGAAAAGCCGGGTTTTTCAGTGATGTTACACTTAGATAAACCCAGCAATATTACTTATACTATTGTTATGAGTTATAACTTACCATTTGGCACTTGAAAACAGACAAATGATTCGTTTATAATTCCTCAACCTAACGGGATATAGTTCCTGTGAGGATTCGCTTATCGCTGTGGTTCAACCCGACAATTGAACTACAGCTTTATCTAAAACGATAACCAACACCACCACTGAGGTTGACAGCAGAAGCAGGGCTATTTTTGTAAGCATCAACTCCCACGGTAGCGTTGCTGTAGAGCATAAAGCTATTACCCAGTTCTGATTCAACGCCAGCAGTCAGCGCTACACCATCTTTGTTACCCAACGGACTTGGTTTACCATCTTTCTCTACAAAAGAGTAACCAGCGCCAAGGTAAATATTAGTACCTTTACCCACACCTAAATCTGCGGAAATTTGTGGGATGATAGCAGTTGTTTCATTACCCCAAAGAAGTTGACCGCGTGCAGATAAAGGTGTGTCTCCTAATTTATAGCGACCAGTGACATTTCCACCAAATGTCGCTGCATCACCCTTTTGCCCACCATTGGTGATACCACCAGAAGGACCAACACCGATATAGCTAGCGTCAGTACCGTTTTCTGTTGGTCGAGGCGAAGCAGAAGCTTGACCAGCTGAAAGAAAAATAGGAGCAACCACAACAGACGACAATGCAGAAATTGTCACAAAAGACTTAAGCAACCGTTTCATAATCTTTACCAAATGTTGAAGGTATTGATTTTAGATCCCATGTCGAAAAACTACTTAAAAGGTTCCACATTTTTTAGAAAAAAAATCCTTATTTTTTGCGAGAAATGGAGAATACACCAAATATTTTATTAATGTATAAATAAGGCTTTTCTTATTACATAGTGTCATTTTTTTATCCGGAATTTTTATCTTGAAAGTAGACACTTGTTTTACTGGCACATAAGTAACTAAGTAAGTCAGCACAAATAAAGTTAACTCGTTAAGGCAGTCAGTTCCGAAGGGGCTGACCTTTTCCTTACAATGCATCGTCACTAGTTACTGCTACTCGGTTGATAAATAGAGGATTGTGATTCATCATTCTTTACAATTCCTCTGATAAGATAAACCGGAGAGCACTGTTATTTTGATGGGAGTGACTAAATATTAGATTTTTCTCTTGACTTTGTAGTAATTTAGTGCACATTGAAACTTTTTCTAAAATTATAAAATATTTATTATTAAAGACAATAGTTACTATAAATCAGAAGTTATAGCTTATTGTTAATACGGCTAAAACAGAATAGTTATTATTGAATAAACTCTATATAAAAGAGTCAAGCAATAAAAGTAAATATTTAATTAAGATTTTTCTTATAGGAACCATATAAGATTTCTTTAATTATTTTGCTTGAGACATTAACCACTGCTGATAAAAAAGTGATAAGTTGATTTACAACAGTAAATTCTGCTGATGACAAATACCTCAGTTCATCCAATTGAGGCGCGAATAGATTTCAAATTACGTGTGAATAGCACATAAAAAAGCAATGAACATAATTGTTCTGTTGCCCTCATTTGCATACCCAAAAACAATTGTAATTAACAAGTTTTAATGTTATGGCTGACTTTTCAAATCAATTTTCTCGACGCAAGTTTTTGTTAACTGCTGGAGTTTCTGCTGTAGGGTCTGTATTCCTCAAGGGTTGTTTGGGAAATCCTCCCGACACTGCAACTACAAGTCAAGTACAGCAAGTTGTTGCTACCAATATCAGTGCAGCGGATAAACCAGAAACAACCAAAGTCAAGCTAGGGTATCTGCCTATTGTTGAAGCTGCTCCTTTGATTATTGCAAAGGAAAAAGGCTTCTTTGCTAAGTATGGTATGACCGAAGTTGATATCTCTAAGCAAGCTAACTGGGGTTCAGCAAGAGACAACGTAGAAATTGGGGCTGCTGGAGGTGGTATTGATGGTGGTCAATGGCAGATGCCTATGCCGTATCTGATTTCTGAAGGACGCATCACCAAGGGTAACCGAAAAATACCCATGTATATCTTGGCTCAGTTAAATACTCAGGGTAATGGAATTGCGATCGCATCTAAGCACCAAGGCAAAGGTCTGGGTGTGCAGATTGCTGGCAAAGAAACGTTTTTTGCTCAACTCAAATCAGCAAAAAATATCTTCAAAGCTGCCATGACTTTCCCAGGAGTGAATCAAGAGCTTTGGATTCGCTACTGGTTAGCTGCATCGGGTGTCGATCCAGATAAGGAAGTTCAACTACTAACAGTCCCAGCAGCTCAAACAGTTGCAAATATGAAGACGGGGTCGATGGATGCTTTTAGTACAGGTGACCCTTGGCCCTACCGAATTGTCAAAGATAAGATTGGCTTCATGCCAGTATTAACTGCAGAAATCTGGAAAAATCATCCAGAAGAATATCTTGCAATGAGGGCAGATTGGGTTGACCAAAATCCCAAGGCGACTAAAGCCCTTTTGAAAGGTCTGATGGAAGCGCAACAGTGGTGCGATAACTTTAACAACAGAAAAGAACTCACTCAAATCCTTTCAAAGCGGAGTTACTTTAACGTGCCCGCAGACGTTCTCAACGATCCATTCATGGGTAAGTATGACATGGGTGATGGTCGCACTGTTAACGACAAAAAAATGGCATCTCTGTATTGGAAAGACGAAAAAGGTAACGTCTCGTATCCATACAAGAGCCATGACCTTTGGTTTTTAACAGAAAGTGTGCGCTGGGGCTTTTTACCACCAGACACCTTAGCAAATGCCAAAACATTGATAGATAAAGTTAACCGTGAGGATTTGTGGAAAGAAGCTGCCAAAGAATTGGGTGTTCCGGCTGCGGATATTCCCAGCAGTACGTCTCGTGGGGTTGAAGAATTTTTTGATGGTGTCAAGTTTGACCCAGAAAATCCAAAGGCTTATTTGCAAAGTCTGAAGATTAAGAAAGTGAAAGTTTAAGCTCAGTTTTTACTCAGTAAGAAAAACAAAATTTCAAGAGGAAATAAACAATGGTAACTCTGCAAAGACGCTCTCGGACAAATACTGGTGATAATGCTTGGTTCTCCCGTCTGCAAAAGCAATATCCTGGTTTGATACCACCGATTATAGCGATCGCCATCTTTTTAGTTCTATGGCAGTTGTTTGCTTGGACTCCTGGAGCAACACTACCAGGACCAATCCAGGTCATACAAGACACTTGGATACTGATTATGTATCCTTTTTATGACCGAGGTGGTACAGACAAAGGTTTATTTTGGCAAATCTTGGCAAGTTTACAACGGGTAGCAATTGGTTACTCACTTGCGGCAATTGTCGGTATTAGCTTGGGCATCGTAATTGGTACAAGTAAAGTCATGTCCAGGGCGTTAGATCCGATGATTCAATTATTCCGAACTGTACCACCTCTGGCTTGGGTGCCGATTTCTCTTGCAGCTTTACGACAAAACGAACCTGCTGCACTGTTCGTGATTTTTATTACGGCGATTTGGCCCATCTTAATAAACACAGCAGTTGGTGTAAAACAAATCCCTCAAGATTACAACAACGTTGCCAAAGTTCTGCAACTTTCTCGTCGGGAATATTTCTTTAATATCCTTATTCCTGCTGCTCTCCCCTACATTTTTACAGGCTTAAGAATTGCGATTGGTTTGGCTTGGTTGGCGATTATTGCGGCAGAAATTATCATGTCCGGTATTGTTGGAATTGGCTTTTTTATCTGGGATGCCTATCAGAATAACAAAGTCAGTGAAATTATTTTGGCTCTCGTCTACATCGGTGTGGTTGGTTTGATACTCGACAAGTTGATGGTTTGGGTACAGTCGAGAATTTTACCAGAAGAACAAAAGTAGTTGTTAGTTGCTTCTTGAGCGAAGAAGATTTATTTAATGAACCGCCAAGACGAGGCAGTGCGTTGCGGGGGTTCCCCCCGTTGTAGCACCTGGCGTGCCAAGAGCGCAAAGAAAGAAGAAAAAGAGAAGATAGTAATCTTGTCGCGGGAAAAGAGTGGTTATTCATCCTTTGTCATTAGTAAATGGCAAAGGGTAAAAACAAATAACAAATAACAAAGGATAAGAAAATGAGTGTTTTTGTTGCTGTTGACCAGATTGATAAAGTTTTTTCCTTAGCTAATGGTGGTGAATATATTGCTCTTAAAGGAATTGACCTCCAGATTAAAAGAGGAGAATTTATCTCTCTGATTGGTCACTCTGGTTGTGGTAAATCCACCCTTTTAAATATGATTGCTGGTTTGGATTTACCAAGCGAAGGTGTGGTGACGCTAGAAGGAAGAAGAATTACCAGACCTGGTCCAGATAGGATGGTGGTGTTTCAGAATTATTCACTCTTACCTTGGCGGACAGTACGAGAAAATATTGCTCTTGCTGTAGATTCAGTGCTGAATGATTACTCTGTGGATGAGCGCAAGGCAATTGTAGAGCAGCATATCGATATGGTAGGGTTGCGTCCTCATGCTGATAAAGCCCCAGCAATGTTATCGGGTGGACAAAAGCAGCGGGTGGCGATCGCCCGTGCCTTAGCAATTCGTCCCAAATTACTCTTGCTAGATGAACCATTTGGTGCGTTAGATGCACTCACACGAGGCAATTTGCAAGAACAGTTGATGCAAATTTGTCAAGAAAACCAAGTCACCGCTGTTATGGTGACTCACGATGTCGATGAAGCGGTGCTGTTGTCCGACCGAATCGTGATGTTGACAAATGGACCAGAATCGAAGATTGGAGACATTTTGGAGGTGGATATTTCTCGACCTCGTAAGCGGATGGAAGTGGTAGAACATCCTAGCTACTACAGCTTGCGGAGTGAAATGATTTACTTCCTGAATCAACAAAAACGGATTAAGAAAATTAGGGCAAGGAAAACAGCAGCGATCGCCCGTCATGGTTTAGAAAAAGTGAACCTGGAAATAGGTTTCCTTCCCTTGACTGCTTGCGCCCCTCTGGCTGTCGCTAAAGAAAAAGGTTTCTTCGCCAAACATGGTTTAGATGAAGTAACTCTGGTGCGCGAAGCGAGTTGGCGCGGAATTACCGATGGGATTAGTGGCGGATATTTAGATGCAGCGCAAATGCCTTCTGGGATGCCAGTTTGGATGACAGTGGGAGGTGATAGGGGTCGTCCTGTACCAGTTGTCAGCGCTCTTACTCTCACCCGTAATGGTAATGCTATTACCCTGGATAAACGTTTTTATGACCAAGGAATATATTCCCTGGCAGACTTTAGACGATTGCTGCAATATTCTACAGATCAACGTCATACTCTCGGGATGGTTCATCCTTCCTCGATGCACAACATGCTGTTGCGTTACTGGTTAGCAGCTGGTGGAATTGATCCTGACTATGATGTTTCCCTGAAAACGATTCCTCCAGCTCAAATGGTGGTTGACTTGCAAGCAGGGACTATTGATGGTTACTGTGTGGGTGAACCTTGGAACCTCAGGGCGTCAATCGAAGGTGTTGGCTTTACTATCGCTACAGATTTGGAAATATGGCAAGGACACCCAGGCAAAGTTTTAGGAGTTCGGGAAGACTGGGCAAATGCTTATCCTAACACCCACATCGCCTTAGTCAAAGCCTTGTTGGAGGCTTGTCAATACTGCGCTGATCAAAATAATTTTCAGGAAGTTCGCCAAATTTTATCTGGGCGGGAGTATGTCAGTACAACTGAGGATTACATCCAACTTGGCGATCCAAACTCCTACGTATGTAGTCTAGAACAACCAATGCGGCAGTATGCCCACCACCTATTTTTCGGAGATGGTGTGAATCGTCCCAGTCGAACAGAACATCTGTGGATGATGACTCAGATGGCGCGTTGGGAAGATATTCCCTTCCCCCGGAACTGGTTAGAAATCCTGGAACGAGTTTGTCGAGTTAGTGTGTTTAGTACCGCAGCACGAGAACTCGGTCTACTTGATATGAAGTATCATCGTGGTCCCATCGAGTTATTTGATGGCAGTGTGTTTAATGCTGATGATCCAATCGCCTATCTCAACAGTCTCGACATTAAACGCAATGTCTCAATAGCAGAAGTTGTCATTAACTCACGCCAAGTTTTGGCAGTTTCTTGAGAATTGTAGATTTTGATTCTGAATTTTGAATTGGGAAATACTGACATGTACGATCGCACTTTTTCTAACCCTTACAGACAGTCTGGGGCAACAGCTACACACCAAAATCCTTTCTTACTGATTGAGAACGTTTCTAAGGTTTATCCCACAGCGAAAGGTTCTTATACAGTACTACAAGATGTGAACCTCACCGTGAATGAGGGCGAGTTTATCTGCGTCATCGGTCACTCTGGTTGTGGTAAATCAACTTTGCTGAACATGGTTGCTGGGTTCGCCACACCCACTGACGGATCAGTGCTACTCAACTCCAAACCCATTACTCAACCAGGACCAGATAGAATGATGGTATTTCAGAACTATGCTTTGTTACCCTGGTTGACGACTTCTGAAAACATTTACTTAGCCATTAACGCCGTTTTCCCAAATAAGCCAAAAGCACAGAAGTCAGCGATTGTACGCGAACATTTAGCACTGGTGGGACTGACAGAAGCTGCTGACAAAAAACCGACGCAAATTTCTGGGGGGATGAAACAGCGGGTTGCGATCGCCCGCGCTTTGGCGATTCGTCCTCAAGTTTTAATTTTAGATGAACCTTTTGGGGCGTTAGATGCGATTACCAAAGAAGAATTGCAAGAAGAATTGTTGAAAATTTGGAACGAACGACGATGCACAGTGTTGATGATTACTCACGACATTGATGAAGCACTGTTCCTTGCAGACCGTTTGGTCATGATGACTAACGGACCTGCTGCTAGAATTGGTGAAGATATCCAAATTCCTTTTCCTCGTCCGCGCGATCGCGCTCGGATTATGGAAGATCCAGAATACTACAGACTGCGGAACCACGTCCTTGATTACCTCTACCGCCGCTTTGCGCACGACGAATAAATGTGACAAAGCTAAAATCTCGTTTCCAGGTTCTACCTGGAAACGCAATCAAAGCGGCTTTGCTACGAGTAAGTGAAGCGGTTTCGTTTATAGTATTCTCTATTGCCACTAAATGAAAGCTATGAGAATACTCGTTTTAAAAATAACATTAGCTACTGCAACCGCTTTAATTATTGTACTGACGGGAATAACTCCCGCTCATGCTATTACATTAAACTTCAACTGGAATGGTAATAATAATTATTCTGCTCTTGGTTCATTTAGTTATGATGAAAACACCGCGCCAGGAAGTTTTTCTGAAAAAGGGGCTGGACAGACTTATGTTTTACAATCCCTCAATGTTTCTTTTTTCGATCCTCTGAAGAATGTTATTGCTACTTATAATAACGTTGTAGATGGCGTATCAATACCTAAATATTTCCAATTCAATTTCAACACCGTCACGCAAGAAATTTTTGGCTTAATAGATTTAGGAGGCGAAGTCGCTGGCGAGACTTATTTAAAAGGAACAGTTAATACCGATTTATCACTATTTCAAGTTCCTCAATCTGGTTCTGATGCAACGATAGATAGTAATTCAGGAACTATTGTTGTTAAGCCTGCACCATTACAGAGTCATTAATTATTAATGTAAGCATGAGAATAAGTAGGTAGGCATGAAGAAACCTCACTATGTAACAAAATGTAAAATTATCAAAACCGCAAGCGAATTGCTTCACTCCGCTAAGTTCCAAGGGGACACGCTGCGCGTTCGCTCTTAGCGTGCGCTTTGCGCTTACGCTCTGAGGTAATCTGCCCCTACTCCTGATGCCTCAAAACCAGTAACAGGAGTGTTTGATAATTGTTTAATTTCATGTTAGTTTAAAGTTTTTTTGAAAACTGGTATCTCCCCTTGTGAAAGGCTCTCCAATTGAATAGCAACCATACCTTCATCA
Organism: Brasilonema angustatum; assembly: GCF_059505445.1. NCBI lineage: Bacteria > Bacillati > Cyanobacteriota > Cyanophyceae > Nostocales > Scytonemataceae > Brasilonema > Brasilonema angustatum. The sequence goes on from NZ_JCACKO010000004.1 coordinate 11,870, forward strand.
AAGGCTCTTTGAAATAAATCTTGGTTGCCTGAGTTTTTATAACCCAGTCCATCATAAAATCCTTGAGCAAATGTAATTGCTGCTTTGTCTTGAATTGGGTTATTCATCCCAATGACATAATTAATGTATTGGCTAATTGCCATAGCAGCTTGTTCTGAATAACAAGCATTAAGCAGTACGCATTTAACATAATCAGCGTGTAACTTAAACAGAAATGCTAAAGCTTCTGGTGAAACAGGTTTATTATTTCCGCCATCATCTTCTAATAATAAGCTGCCATCCGGTTCACCATGTCCACAGAAATGAACGATTTGAGGCTGTTCTTCCGCGATAGCTCTGCGAATATCTCTTGGACGTACAGCGGTTCTAATTTCAATTTCAAATAAATCTCGATTGGTGGCTCGTAGTATAGCTTCTTCAATTTCTCGAATCTCTTTATCCAAACGCAGTCCGTGAGGAATTGCTGTTAGAATCAAGATTTTTTGCATCAACGTAGATGGTTCTATTTGTTTATTAGTATCGTGAGATTCTAGAGCTTGGATTAACTTTACTATACCTCTTACTACTTCTTTCACAGGTCTTTTGCCTTGACGGGTGGTTAAACCAGTGACAAGACTGCCAACAGCACTAGTATCAAAAATATGGATGAAACGATGAGGTTCTCCACACATTTCCGTTGCTAAACGTGGCCCTCCCCCACTCCCATCATTGCGGCTAGAGGTTTAATTCGCAGTGCAAAGTAGTCTAAAACTTCTTGAGGAGAACTTTTTTCTAAAGACGTGTTATTAACGAGTACTAATGTATCTGCATCACTCAAACCATTGATGAATGTGTTTTTACGAATTGAGCCACCAAATAATAAGTCAACGCTATTTTCTATTTCTGAATCAATTGCTTCTTTGAGAACATCTAAATGCCGTTGGGTAGCCTCAGAGTCTCTATTATTAAAGTCCTTTAATGCACCTTGAAGTAGACTGTTGACTTCTGAGTTATAAGACGAAGTGTCGGTGCTTTCACATGCACGCTTGAGCATTTGGCTAATGTCTTCTGAGGAACTACTAGAAGACCAGCTATAACTTCCACTACTGCCACCCATAACTGTTACTCCTCAACTTCTAGTCCAGCATCTTTTACCAAATTAAGCACTTGTGGCATGACCTTTTCCCATGCAGAAAATTCTTGGAGAAGTTTTGTATGACAAAATCTATTCATTGCATGAGATAAGAGGTTAAGGTTTTGAAGATTTTTAATACTATAAAGTTGATTTAGCTCTGATTCAGAATAATGCCAATCTGCTTGCATGAGTGCTGCTGTTGATTGGTACAATGTCAGACCATCAACAAAAGCGTAGCGCAGCCAAGCAAGTCCATCAAATATGTCTGCTCCACAAAGAAAGTAGGAAATAATTAAAACCGAGTCTAAGCATCCTAAAATATGGATTGGTATTTCGATACTTTGTTGTTGAAGGTGGAAGCGAATTTTTAAAAGGTTACGGCATCTTTCTAGGATTGAACTCCCAAGTTCTTTTTCTGTTATGCCTAGTACAGTGCGGCGTAAGTTTAGATAGGGTTATACTGCCAAACGCTTCCCCTTAAAAGTCTATATTTACACCCTAACCGAATTTACGCCTTGGAGTACTAGTACTGAAAATGAAGTTAGGCAATGAGCGTGTTCAAGTAAACTATCTATATTGATTACTTCTGATTCAGGTGTTTCAGGTTTATAAAGAAAATTTGAGGCAAAATTTGGATATTGCTGAAAGAGAGATTTAGCAGTTTCTATTTGATAGAGTGTTAATTGATGTTTATCCCAATCATCATAACTTATTAAAACTAATTGAGATAATGATTGTAAGTTATCAAGTAGATCTTGGTGTAATTTTCTAGACCAGGGGCGGACAGGTCTACAGTCTCTGTACGCATAAACATCATCTGAAGTGGCAGTTAATTTGATTGGTTGAGTCTCATAACCACCACTATCTATAAAAAGAAGATCAGAGGCATAAATATATACGTCTTGGAGTTCGTAATGTATATCATAAGCACTTATTAGCGAGACATCTGAAATATATTCTTTTGTTTTTGTGTAAATGTTTTTTAATTCAGGAAATCCCCGGCTGGAAAATGATGGGACGATGAGGGGAGTAGGGATATCAATGATAGAAATTTGGCGAGATTTACAAATTTCAGAAACTCTCATCCAATGCTCTCCTGTCTAAACATGATGGGCATTCTTCACAGGGGATATCTCCGCGACGTTCGCAACTAAACGTCATCTCTATTGGCATTTTTGTGATTTTACAATATTTGAAAATATCTTTTTTGGTGAATTCTATAAATGGAGCTTCAACTTGAACGGAGCCTGCAAAATAACCATTAAAAATTCGTTGAATATCTTCTAAAAATGCTTTGGAGCAATCGTAATAAGGTGTTCCGGCATGAATTCCTATAGCAAATCTGCCGTGCTTAGTGGAAAGAATGCTAGCAGATGCGAGCAGTAGGGTTGCGTTGCGACAATGGTATTCTCCCTGAGTGCGGACAATTTTCAACCCCAAGTCAATTGTGTTGAGGGAGATGTTGTAATGTTGAGTTATTGCTAGGACAGCACGGCGTTCTCCTTCAAAGCTGGGTTGGTTATAGTTGAAGTGAATACCTCTTATAGTCAAACCGCGTGAAAGGTAGAAGGCGATTAAAGCTGCGGAATCAATCCCTCCCCCAAGTAGTAAATTTACGTCTGCATCTGGTTGAAGCATCAATTGCTGAACTAGCTAAAAAGTTGAGTGTCAATCCTAGCACAATAAACAAGTTCTGAGAATTAGCTCTTTGAACGCAACTTAGTATTAAATAGGGTTTTAAAGATTTCATTCTTCTAGGTGAAGTGATCACCTTGGTGAATATCTTCAGCATGTTGCTGATTGTCTTCGGCATTATCATTACTGGAGTTTAGACTACTGCATGACAAAATGACTCAAGGGCAAGCTTGTGATGAACTAAACACCTCAAATTTATCACTATTTCAAGTTCCTCAATCTGGTTCTGATGCAAGAATAGACAGTAATTCAGGAGATATTGTTGTTAAGCCAATATCATAACCGATTCCTTTCCTCGGTTGTTTACTTTCTAGTGTGGCTCATTTTCCACAATCAAATAGGATTGATATAGGACTCCTATTTGATTTTTGAACAACTAAGCTGGCTATAAGCTTGATATACAAAGCTTTCCTTATCAGTATACTGAGCAAGATTCAAGTAGGATTCCTATATAGCAATCCTAAATAATTCGTGAACAACAAGATTCCCGATTTCTTTGGCTCTTACTTTTATTACTTACTAGTGCCCAAGAATTTGCCATGATATAGCAGTCCTATTTCATTTGTGTGAAAGTGCCTGCGCTCTGCGCTTAAAAACAAAGTAAATTTGTACATTCTTCTTCCCTGTTATACCGTTTCACTTTAAGGTTGATACATATAAGGGGCAGGAAGCAGGGGGAAAGAATTAGAAACCAATCATTTGTATCAGGGATTTCGTGAAATGGTATTAAACGTTAAGCGTTCCCTACCTCAACGAGTAATTTCACAACTCCTGCACAGATTGCTATAACAGTTTTTTCATTACTGAAATTTATCAAATTGAGTAAAAATAATATTTGTAATTATTAAAAAACCTATTTAAACTAAAAATTAAGCACTTAATTGATGGCTTCTATCAAAGTAATATCACCACTACCAATCATGAGATGATGAGCTTATCGATGACAAATTTATTGTTAACATTTGGAATAATTTGCTTCATAATTGCAGTAATTGGTCAAGCCAAGCTGTTTTTTCTTGAAATTAATCCTGGTTGTTTTGGGAGATTTATAGCTTTAACAACTGCTATTTTTAGCTTTGCATTAGCAGTTATCTTCATACTATTCCCATTGTCAACACCAGATTTGGTGAGCAATTACTTGACCCCCTATATTTCACAGTTCATGGAGCAATTTCTGGGCATGATTTTTTATCATTAAAGGTGGTCGTCCAGGGGAAAAGCATCTAATTTCAATAGGATACCATGAGTGCAATGATTTTTTGTAAATTTTGGTGAGTTTGCCCTGTTTGGAAATCCTCTTTAATTTTTATTAGGAAATAAGATGCGTTTCTCCTGACGCCTACTCAAACTCTGCTTCGAGAAGCCTTGGGACTACATAAAGAGAAATCGCAATCTCAAAAGGTGATTTCAGCATCTGACGATCACCTCTTGAGATTGATACTTTGCACGGTTGAAACTGAGCTTTTTTGATTCAGGCAAGAGCAATTCACGGTTACTCTTGATGAATCATTAGTAATCGAAGTCGCCGCCTAAGCCACCGCCACCGGGTACAGCAGGAGCATTATCCTTCGGTTCTGGCTTGTCAACTACAATGGCTTCGGTGGTCAATACCATACCTGCAATTGACGCAGCATTCTGCACAGCCGAACGGGTCACCTTAGCGGGATCAACAATCCCCGCTGCAAACAAATCCACGAACTCGCCGGTTGTTGCGTCATAGCCCACATTGAAGTCCTTCTCTTTGACTCGTTCCGCAATTACCGCACCGTTTTGACCCGCATTTTCGGCAATCCGCTTTAGAGGTGCAGCCAGTGCCCGAGACACAATCAATGCCCCTGTCAATTCTTCACCTACTAGGGTAGACTTTGCCCAGCTTTCCAATCCAGGAGCCAGATGTGCTAGCGTTGTGCCACCACCGGGAACGATACCCTCTTCAACAGCAGCTCTAGTAGCGTTAATCGCATCTTCCAGACGTAGCTTGCGGTCTTTGAGTTCGGTTTCTGTGGCAGCACCGACTTTAACAACTGCAACCCCGCCAGCTAGCTTGGCCAAACGTTCTTGCAGTTTCTCTTTGTCATAAGAAGACTCGGTTTCTTCGATTTGCCGCCGGATTTGTTCTACCCGAGCCTTCACAGCTTGCTCATTGCCTTCAGCAACGAGGGTCGTGCTATCTTTGGTGATGGTGATGCGGCGAGCTTTCCCGAGTTGCTCAAGCTTGGTAGCATCCAGCTTCAGACCAGCATCTTCGGTAATCAACTGCCCGCCTGTGAGAATGGCAATGTCCTCTAGGATAGCCTTGCGGCGATCGCCAAATCCAGGTGCTTTTACAGCAGCTACGTTCAGCACACCACGCAAACGGTTAACAACCAAGGTTGCCAAAGCTTCTTTTTCAATATCTTCGGCAATAATTACTAAGGGACGACCAGCACGGGCTACTTGCTCAAGAACGGGTACTAAGTCCTGTACCAAAGCAATTTTCTTATCGGTTAGTAGCAGGAAAGGCTCATCCAGCACTGCTTCCAACCGCTCCGTATCCGTAGCAAAATAGGGAGAAATATAACCCTTGTCGAAGTTCAAGCCTTCTGTAACTTCCAATTCGGTGGTGACTGACTTACCTTCTTCCAGGGATATTACCCCTTCACGACCAACCTTATCTAATGCTTCTGCAATTAAAGCACCCACGATTTCATCGTTACCGGCAGAGATGGCAGCAACTTGAGCGATCGCTTTGGAGTCTTCGACGGGACGCGCATGTTCTCTAATCTTGTCCACTAGAAAACCTGTGGCTTTGTCGATACCACGCTTGAGTTCAATGGCGTTTGCACCAGCAGCGACATTGCGCAATCCTTCTTTGACAATGGCGTGAGCCAAAACAGTTGCAGTTGTGGTGCCATCTCCAGCAGCATCATTGGTTTTAGAAGCTGCTTGACGAATTAGAGATACACCCGTGTTTTCAACGTGATCTTCTAGTTCAATTTCTTTAGCTATGGTGACTCCATCATTGACAATTTGAGGAGCGCCAAACTTCTTTTCCAAAACAACATTACGGCCTTTAGGACCTAAAGTCACTGCTACTGCTTCAGCAAGAATGTCAATTCCTTTTTCCAGAGCACGACGAGCATTTTCGTTGTATATGATGCGTTTAGCCATAGTATTCAAGTTTTCTGTGTAAGTAGTGTGTAAGTTGATCAGTTGTAACTGTCATCAGTTATTTGTCATTCGCTATTTGGCTTGTGGAGTACGAATGACTAATAGCTAATGGTATCGACTATGAAACAATTGCCAGAATGTCCTTCTCAGACAACAGCACATAATCCTCCGTACCAAGCTTAATGTCGGTGCCAGCGTACTTAGAGTAGAGAACTTTATCGCCAACTGCTACATCAATTGCTTGATGGGTGCCGTCATCGTTGCGTTTACCGGGGCCGGCTGCAACAATTTCACCCACCTGCGGTTTTTCTTTAGCGCTATCAGGCAGAAGAATGCCTCCCGCTGTTTTCTCTTCAGACTCACTAACCTTGATGAAAACGCGATCACCCAGAGGCTTAAGAGTAGATACGCTCAACGCTATAGCTGCCATACAAAACTTTCCAAGCTAACTTTCTTAAGGTGAACAAATGAGTGTAATTAGGTTATGAACTGGTAAAGACAGATGTTTGCTCAATCACAGATGTCTAATCGGGAGGAAAATCCATCATACGTTGTGTCGTAGGCATGGAAGGTTTTCTGATCAAATCAATCCAATCAATACTGAGCAAAATGAGAAATTGCTAGTAGTGCCAGTTAAAATTCACTAACTTGATTGACTTGCAGTAGTTTTATGTTAAGTATCATGTCATATAGTTTTAAAAAAATCAAGCAGTCCCGAAGTATTTAAGCTTAGGGACTTCAATTCAGGCACTTACAAGAAAAAAATTTAAAGGCGCAGGACTTGCGCCTTTCTGGCTGGGACGATCTCCACGCACCAACTCATACACCCACTAATTATTGTTAGCGCAGCGTTGTTGTATCTTCTACGGAAACTGCACTTAGAGCTTAACCGAACCGTATTGCAATTTCACTCTAAGAAACCACCAAAGAAATCTAACGTTTCCTTCAACGCTTTCACAAAAACATCTATCTCTTCACGAGTATTGTAAAAAGATAAACTTGCCCGTGCAGTCGCCGCAATACCTAAATGACGGTGCAATGGTTGTGTGCAGTGGTGTCCAGAACGAATCGCGATACCTTCTTGATCTAATAATGTAGATATGTCGTTAGCGTGGATTTCGCCAGCGGTGAACGCAGCAAGAGCAGCTCTGCCCAAACCTGCTATTTTAGGTTTAGGACCGTAGATGCGAAGCTGAGGAATTTGTTCTAACTGCTCAAACAAATAACCAGTCAACTCAGCTTCATAGGCATAGATTTTATCCATACCAATGTTGGTAAGATAGTCTACCGCTGCACCAAGAGCAATTGTTTCGCCAATAGCTGGTGTTCCTGCTTCAAATTTATGTGGTAAATCTGCATACGTAGAGTGGTCTAAAAAAACCTCCGCAATCATTTCCCCACCACCCAAGAAGGGAGGCATTGATCGCAGCAAGTCTAACTTGCCATACAAAAAGCCAATCCCACTTGGAGCACACATTTTGTGACCAGAAGCTACCAACCAATCACAGCCAATTTGCTGTACATTGATAGGCATATGAGGGACACTTTGGCAAGCATCAATTAATACTTTAGCACCGTGTTGATGAGCAATTTCGCAAATTTCCTTCACTGGGTTAATACAACCCAAAGTGTTAGAAACATGCACCACCGACACTAATTTTGTTTTTTCATAAACCAGCTTTTTAAACTCTTCTAAATCAAAAGTTTCTTCCGCAGCCAGTTCAATAAATTTCAGCACCGCGCCCGTCTTTTGGGCGACAAAATGCCAAGGTACTAAATTACTGTGGTGTTCCATCACCGAGAGGATGATTTCGTCCCCTGGCTGCAAATTGCTCATTCCCCAACTGTAAGCAACCAAATTGATCGCCTCAGAAGCATTGCGAGTGAAAACAATTTCCTGGCGTGATGCAGCTTTTACGAACGCAGCAACTTTGTCTCTGGCGACTTCATAAGCTTCCGTCGCTTTAGCGCTAAGAGCATGTACACCGCGATGTACATTGGAATTGTACTGCTCGTAATAGTCTCGAATCGTGTTGAGAACGAGCAGAGGTTTTTGTGACGTAGCAGCGTTGTCAAAGTAGACTAAGGGTTTGCCGTTAACTTCTTGGTGTAATATTGGGAAGTCAGCACGGACTTGATCAGCAAGGGTTCTTTCTTGGGTAAAGGTCATAATTAGTCATTAGTCATTGGTCATTAGTCATTAGTGATTGACTGATAATTATTGACAGTTTGTGTGAGTCTTTCTTGTAAAGACGGAACAGGTATTTGGTTAATAACTTCAGCCGCGAAAGCATTAATTAATAAGTTGCGAGCATTATCCTCATCAATACCCCGACTTTGCAAGTAGAAGATTTCATCATCCTCCAACTGACTGACGGTAGCACCGTGAGCGCACTTCACATTATCTGCGGTAATTTCTAATTGCGGCTTAGTATCAACCCTAGCCTTTGGCGATAGTAACAAATTCCGATTCAACTGTGCTGCATCTGTCAACTGTGCAGGCTTAGGAACAAAAACCTTACCGTTAAACACAGCATGAGCGCGATCGCCAATAATACACTTATGCAATTGCTGACTTCTGCCATAAGGATAATTCAGAGCGATCGCACTATGAGTATCCGCCAACTGGTTTCCCCCAATCACCGTCAACCCATTCAGAATCGTTTCCGTTTGCTCACCAGCCTGTAAAATCTCTAAATTGTGACGCGACAACTTCCCACCAAAAGTGATTGCATGACAAGTATACCGACTGTAACGAGCTTGAGAAACAGCAGTCTTCCCTACGTGGAAAGCCTCCGCACCTTCCAACTCAAGCCGAGTGTGATTCACTTGAGCATTTTCCTCAAGCCAAACCTCAGTCACCGCATTGGAAAAGTAAACCCTCTTTTCCTCTTCTTCCTTCGTGTCCTTTGCGCCTTTGCGGTTCGTATACTCTTCCACCAACGTCACACTACTACCAACCTCCGCCACCACCAAACAACGTGGTAGAGAAATCGTGGCAGACTTCCCAGCAGCAACAAACATCAAATGAATCGGTGTTTCCACCACCACATTCTTCGCCACCCAAACCACAGCTACATCTTTGATTCCACTCGTGTTGAGCGCAGTAAACACCTCATGCGCCCCCTCAGTTTGAGCCAAATATTGCTGCACACGCTGGCGATCGCCCACAGGTAAACCAGCCAAATTACTAACGATCACCCCATCTGGCAAACCTGCAACCGCAGATAACTCAGGCGCATAAACCCCATTCACAAACACCAAACGGTTCGCAGCTTCTGGTATCGAAGGAATATCCGATAAACTGATATCTGCTGGCTGACTTACAACACCTTCAAACTTTACTTTCCGCAAAGACGACAAATCGCTAAAGCGCCATTCCTCATCGCGAGTGGTGGGAAGAACCGATTTACGCACCCAAAGCGTAGCGCGATCGTGTAACTCCTGCAACCAAGCATCAGCACCGTCAAAAGATGTGTGATCATCTATGATCTGATTTAATAACCCAGTCAGTTCAGCATCCCTATCCAACACAGCAGACGCCAAATCAACTGGATTTGAATTAGGAACCGGACTAGGAGAAACTAGAACGCTCATCACACACCCACCTCATCAAGCGCATCTTCCAACACCCAGTCATAACCGCGTGATTCCAATTCCAACGCCAGTTCCTTACCACCACTCGTGAGAATTCGTCCATTTGCCATCACATGAACGAAGTCTGGCACAATATAATTCAGCAACCGCTGATAGTGAGTAATCATAATTGTGGCATTTTCCGGATTCGTCAGCTGATTCACCCCGTTCGCCACAATCTTCAAAGCATCAATATCCAAACCTGAATCAGTCTCATCCAAAATTCCTAACTTTGGTTCCAGAAGCGCCATTTGCAAAATCTCATTACGCTTCTTCTCACCACCAGAAAAACCTTCATTCAAACTCCGACTCAGGAAAGCAGGATTCATCTTCACTACATCCAGCTTTTCCTCAATCAAATCATCAAAATCAAACGCATCCAATTCCTCTAAACCCTGCGCCTTACGACGAGAATTATAAGCCACGCGCAGAAAATCCAAATTACTCACACCCGGAATTTCCAACGGATACTGAAACGCCAAAAATATACCACTTCTGGCGCGTTCCTCCGGTTCCATCTCCAGCAGATTTTGCCCCTGGAAAATCACCTCACCGCCAGTCACCTCATACGCCGGATGTCCAGCCAGAACCTTAGAAAAAGTACTCTTACCAGAACCATTCGGTCCCATAATCGCATGGATTTCACCCGAACGTACCTCAAGATTCAAACCCTTAAGAATCGGCGTCCCATCAACATCAGCCGTCAAATCTCGTACTGACAGCACAACTTCACTATTCTCAATAATCATGTATCTTCTCTCTCTTCTCTTCTCTTTCTTCCTGCTTCGCGCCCTTCGCGCCTTCGCGGTTAAATATTTATTGAACCACGAAGACACAAAGGACACGAAGAGAATTACCCAACACTACCTTCCAACTTCAGACTCAACAGCTTATCAGCCTCCACCGCAAACTCCATCGGTAGCTGATTAAACACATCCTTACAGAAGCCACTAATCATCATCGAAATAGCATCTTCTGAGGAAATGCCCCGCTGTGCGAAGAAGAACAATTGATCTTCCCCAATCTTAGAAGTCGAAGCTTCGTGCTCAACCTTCGCAGTATTATTCTGTACCTGAATATAAGGGAAAGTATTGGCGTGAGCATTATCCCCAATCAGCATCGAGTCGCACTGGGAATAGTTCCGCGCCCCTTGCGCCTTCGGGTTAACTTTCACCAAACCACGGTAACTATTACTCGATTTACCGGCGGAAATTCCCTTAGAAATAATCGTACTGCGGGTGTTCTTACCAACGTGAACCATCTTAGTACCCGTATCAGCTTGCTGCATATGATTCGTCAGCGCCACTGAGTAAAACTCACCCACAGAGTTATCACCCACCAACACGCAGCTAGGATACTTCCAGGTGATAGCCGAACCAGTTTCTACCTGTGTCCAAGAAATCTTAGAATTCACACCTTGACACAAACCGCGCTTGGTGACGAAGTTATAGATACCGCCTTTGCCGTTTGCGTCTCCAGCGTACCAGTTCTGCACGGTGGAGTATTTAATCTCGGCATTGTCGAGGGCGACGAGTTCTACGACAGCAGCATGTAGCTGGTTACTGTCGTACATTGGTGCGGTACAGCCTTCCAGGTAGGAGACATAGCTATTTTCTTCAGCAACAATCAGTGTCCGCTCAAATTGTCCAGTTTCGCCATTGTTGATCCGGAAGTAGGTAGACAGTTCCATCGGGCATTTCACACCCTTGGGAATGTAAACGAAGGAACCATCACTAAAGACGGCGGAATTAAGCGCTGCAAAATAATTATCTGCTGTTGGGACAACGCTACCCAAATACTTGCGCACCAATTCTGGATATTCTTGTAAGGCTTCAGAAATGGAACAGAATATCACACCTTCTTTGAGAAGTTTTTCTTTAAAGGTGGTTCCGATAGAAACGCTATCGAAAATCGCATCCACAGCGACGTTTGCCAGTCGCTTCTGTTCAGACAGGGGAAGTCCCAGCTTTTCAAAGGTTTCCAACAAAGCGGGATCAACTTCATCTAAGCTGTTAAGCTTTTCTTTCTTTTGTTTCGGCGCGGAGTAATAAATGATATTTTGGTAATCAATCACCGGATACTTAACGCTTGGCCAAGTTGGTTCTGCCATTTTTTGCCACTGGCGAAAAGCTTTCAGGCGAAAATCCAGCATGAACTCTGGCTCGTTTTTCTTGAGCGAGATAAGGCGGATGGTGTCCTCGTTTAGTCCACGCGCGATTGTGTCGGCTTCGATGTCGGTGATAAAGCCGTACTTGTATGGCTGGTTGACTAATGTCTTGACAGTGGCACTCATTGGTAGTTTTCTCTTGCGTTCGCTTTGTAGAATCTCTTTAAGGAAGGGAGACGGGCTTTTTTAACCGATTCCCATGTTTCGTCACCGAGTGGTTACGAGACTGCTAAAATAACTATATAGACTAAAACAACAACATTGTTGTTTAATGTATATTCATTTTAAGCTAGATTAACAACAACATTGTTGTCAAACTTATATTTTTCTGCAAATCAAATGAACTTTTGGGACGACGATGGAGACTACCCACCAGTCCTCAACAAAGCAAGATATTCTAAAATATCTTTTGAAACACTCACAGGCTACAGCTTTTGAGTTAGCCGAAGCTCTCGATATTAGCCCCCAAGCAATTCGTCGTCATCTGAAGGATTTAGAGGGCGAGGAGTTGATTTCTTTCTCATTGTCAGTGCAAGGAGGAATGGGGCGTCCACAGCATGTTTATCAATTGACTCGTACTGGACGCGATCGCCTGCGTGGAGATGGTGCTGATGGTTATGGTCAATTTGCGGTTTCTCTGTTGGACACATTAGCAGAAACGGTCGGACACGACCAAGTCAGTTCAATTTTACGAAAGCAATGGGAGCGCAAGGCAGAAGAATATCGCGATCGCCTGGGAAACGCCTCTTTGTCAGAAAGGGTGGCAATTTTGGTAAAACTGAGAAAAGCTGAGGGCTTTATGGCTGAGTGTCATCCTGTAGAATCGAGTGAGTCATCACAAGGCGACGGATTTATTTTAACCGAATACAACTGCGCGATTTCTAACGTTGCAGAATCTTTCCCCAGCATTTGCGGTCATGAATTAGAAATGTTTGCTACAGTTTTACCTGATTGTACAGTAGAACGTACTCACTGGATTATTAACGGCGAACATCGCTGCGGCTATTTAGTACAAGAGCGAAAAAACAAACTTTAAGTTTTTCCATTAAGTGAGTAACCGCAACAAGTGAGCATTTTTATTCAGTCTAAACCAAAGATTATAGGTAGTTAGTAATCGGATTTACGAACCAGTGATTTCTAACCCGTTACAACCGCAACATTTGAGTAAATTTTAGGCAAATCTTAAACAAAAGTTATGGAGTTACCATCACCACAATCAACCTCACAATTTATAACTCCAGAAGAGTTAGTAAAAGTCGATGCTGCTTTGCTCTCCTCACCAGAGAAATTTTTAACTCGATTGACAATCTCATCTCTGAGGCTTTTGAAGCAAATCGCCCAAGAAAACGAAGTGAATATTGAAGATTTGACAGCCCAGCAGGTGATTGATTGGTTTGAAAAAGATGGAAAGATTCGACGAGAGCAAGGAATTGAGGCAGCTTATTTAAAGTGGTAAGCTTAAAAGTCTTGGGCGAATATAATTCGCTACTACACAAGCAAAGTCCACCTCTGTGGACTAATGAAGAATCAAGAATTTCAGAACCTGCGGAGGCAGGTTTTGTCTGTATAGCTGCGATTTCTAATCGCCAAGATACATAAAAGTAAGCTTTTAAAACATCCTCTTAAAAGTTCCCTGTTCCCTGTTCCCTGTTCCCTGCCCTATTTTAACGACCTACTTACTTCTTCTTTAATACAGGAGTTAAATATTCTGGAATACCCTCTAGCTGAATAACGTTGCACCCAAGCTTATAAGCAAATTCAACCGACTCTCCAGCACCCAATACGTTATAAAAAGCTGTTGCAAATTTAATTGCAGCTTGATCACCAATCTGCTTGTTCATTCCAATCACGTAGGGAATATGCTTAACAATCGCTTGGGCTTGAACTTCTGAGTAACAAGCGTTGAGAACAACGCACTCAATGTGAGAAGCAAATAACTCGAATAGTCTAGCCAAAGCTTGTGTATCTACTAATCGCACATTCCCGGTTTCATCCTCCAGCGCCAAACCATCATCACCTGTACCATGACCGCTAAAATGAACAATTTGTGGCTTAAAGTCCAATAACGATTGGTAAACTTCTTGAACACGCACAGCCCGACGCTGTTTTAGGTCAAATAATTCTCGTTTTTTTGCTCGTCGCAATCCAGCCTCAATTTCTCGCACCTCTTCATCTAATCGCAGGGGCAAACTGTTTTTTGGATTTGCTGCCAAAATTAGAATTGTTTTGACTGCAGAATTGTTGGCTTCTGTTCGTGCAACTTGGTTGTAGTTGGTAATATCACCACCTATTTGATGGGCGTTCACTGAATCAGCGTTTACAAGACCTCCAGCGAATTGAGCGCCTTGTAAGTTGAAGTTAGATTGTCTATTAGGAGTTTCTGGCATAGATTTACAAAAATTAGGGGGGTAAGGGTGTAGGGGTGTAGGGGTGTAGGGGAAGGAAAATCCGCGTGCCCTAATTCAGATCTTGCATCTCGACCTGAGTACGCCTTGAACTGAAGTTCAAGGCTTATAGCTAAAGTCCGTTAAAACTGAGATCTTGCACCATTCTCAATCACCGTAGGGTGGGCACTGCCCACAACGTAAAAATAAGGTTTTGAGCGAACTCTAGGCAGTGCCCACCTTACAAAAATTGCAATAACGCAACTGCTGCAAGATGTGAGCGCCCAACGGGCGCGATTAACGCTCCCGCAAAATATGAAACAAGCACATTTTTATAAGATTTCTCAAAGCCTTACTGTATAACGGTTCTAAAATGTGCAAGTTAGGAGTTAAAACGGACTGAAACGCATATCCAGTGAGCTTTAGCTTACTTGAGCTTTGAGCCAAGAAATTTATTTCTTGGCGGACAAGAATTATGGTGCAAGATCTGAGCTAAGCCAGTTTCCTGCAGCATTGGTTTTACTTCGTTACACTCGCTGCGGACACACAGAACTTTTTTCCACCTACTTAATTCAGTTAATCAGACATAAGTAGCTCGCAAAATTAAACTCACTTGACTAATATTCTCCTTCACCTGGAATCAAAGCAGATAGAGGTGGAGACATATATAATACAGACAACCAACAACGCCCAAACAAGCCATGCCGGAGTCAGAAGACCCCAAAGACCCTGGAAAAGTCTCTAATAATGACTTACGCAATTCCCAGTTTGCAGGTGGGTTTATCGATGCCCAGAACGTTAATGCTGGACGTATAGGCGGCGATATTCGCAATACTGTGAATTTTTCCTTTGGACGAAGAGCTAGTAATGAATTACTCAATCCCAAAACCAGAAATCATATACGGCAAATACTGTTAAAACAAGTCAGCAATGAAGTTGAAAGTCGGATAAGTACCTCTCTCCATAATCGGATTTATATTGTCCAAGATACAGACCAAAATCCGTCTGAGATTGAATTACCTTGGGCAAGTGAGATAAAGGTTGGCTCCACACCAAAAATTCATTTAACCAATACAGAAATAACAACAGTTTATGACTTACCTGATATTGCAGGCAGATTATTAATTCTGGGGGAGCCTGGTGTTGGAAAAACTACCATGCTTCTTAAATTAGCTGAGGAACTAGTCAAACGTGCTAAAAATGACTCAACACATCCAATTCCAACGTTATTTAGTTTATCTTCTTGGAAAAGTGATAGTCACAGTATTAAAGATTGGTTAGTAGACCAACTTAAACATAAATATGGAGTACGGAAAGATATTGGTAAACAGTTAGTAGAAAATCAAGAAATTCTACCCCTTTTAGATGGGTTAGATGAATTAGCGGCAGAACGTCAAGAAAAATGCGTCGTCAAAATTAATAATTTTATAAACACGGGATGGAGCAATCCTTTAGTTATTTGCAGTCGGAAACAAGAGTATCAACGTTATAAAGCTTTACTTCAACTAAATAATTCTTTGGAACTATGCCCTTTTACTCAAGAGCAAGTCAACCAATATTTACAAAACACAGATAATTTACAGTTGTGTGACAGTATTAATCAGGATGAAGAGTTAAGTAAGTTAGCTAAAACACCACTTCTATTAAATATTATTGTACATTCGGCTCAAGAACTATCAATAGAAACGTGGCAGCGGTTAAAGTCTTCTGAAGAACGTCTAAACTATCTGTTTGAGACTTACGTTAGTAGAATGCTAAAACGTAAATATAGAAATAAAAAACCTGATTTAGAAAAGACTAAACACTGGTTAAGTTGGTTAGCGCAAAGGTTAAATGAGCAAAATGTCAATGAGTTTTTTCTTGACGTAATTCAACCAACTTGGTTGAGTAAAGCAAATCTAAAATTTGTTTATTTTATTATTGTAAACCTATTTTTACTAAAGCTGTATCCAGGGGTGATGAAAGGGCTGTTTATAGCGATTAATTTAAGAGTGAAATCAGAGGTGAATTTAGAGATGATTTCAACGATAATTTCAACAGTGAGTTCAGAAATAATTTCATATTTCGATATAAATACGATTATACTCATACCATTTTTTGGGATTGTAAGCCAAATTGAAACAGTTAATGCTAGAAAGTTTTCTTTAAAAAACTTTTTGTTTTTTCTGATTGTCGGATTGATTTCAGGATTTACTTCATTGAACACTGAAGAGCTTATTCTAGTAATAACTTTAGTACTAAATTTCGGCTTAATAACTGTGATAAATAGGCAACCGATTGAAAATAAAACTATTCCTAATCAAGGAATTCGCTTATTAGTTAATGACACTATTATTATATTAACGAGTAGTGCTTTCTTGGTTACATTAATAGTTATTATAGTAACAAAAAAATTCCAACCTCTACAAGACTTAACTTTTAGTGCAGTGTTTGGATTATTGTTTGGGCTGTTAGTTGCAATGCCTGAAAAGCTAACACCGCTCATCCAACATTTTGTTTTACGCGTAATTCTCTGGGCTAATGGTTACGCTCCTTGGAATTATGCCAAGTTTCTTGACTACTGCACCAATCGCCTATTTCTACAACGAGTAGGGGGCGGCTATCGGTTTATGCATGACTTGTTACGCCAGCACTTTGCCGATTACTCTGTTCCAAGGAATCTAGCACCTATTCAAGAAACTACAGTAGCAACTTCTGTTTTAATTCCAGATTATATTTCATGTACCAGTTGCGGTCATCATAATTCTACTAATTGCAAGTTCTGTACGCAGTGCGGAATGGGATTGAATAAACTAGATATTTAAACTTTTAAGATGCGCAGGGGTGTAGGCAATACGGTTCGCAATACTGCTCGGGTTTTGCCCAAAAAACAAAAATGTGTAGGTTGGGGAGCCAGTATTGTAGGGTGGGCAGTGCTTATCGTATTTTGCTGACAACATCCAGGTTTTGCTAAGCACTGCCCACCCTACGTGTCGTTCAAAAATCAAATAGGAGTCCTATAGCAATACGGTTTGGTTAGTTTGTTCATGTCAGGAGATCCCCCCAACCCCCCTTAAAAAGGGGGGCTTTTAACCTTCTTTTACCCCCTTTTTAAGGCGATCGCCGCAGGTGGAGGGATCTTATGCGCGTATTGGTTGCACTCGCTGCGGACATTTTACATTTAATTATATTGAACTACTTAACAAAAAAAAGCACCTTAATAAAGGCACTGTGTAAAGAAGGTTGAGACATTAATTTGTCTAAACAGCTTTTTAAAAAGAAGTTATGAGACGTAATTATTAGTACGTGGACTGCGAGTTCCAGTTGCAGCTCCAATCATTGAAGTAAGTAAACCTAACAAGGAACCAAAGACAAACCACCATAAACCGGAACGTACATTTGCTGCAATTTCTCTCGCCTGTTGAGCACTTACGTTAGGTGTGTTTTGCGGTATATTCACACCACCTTGCTGTTGCACTTGGTTAACCACAGCACCAGCATTAGAAGCAGCAACACCAAAAGCGCCGGATACTCCGCTTGCTAGTAACCAAGAGCCAACTGCTAATGTTGTTGCCCAAAGTATTGCACCGTTGAGAAGAGCTGTGTTGCGGTTCATCGGACCACAAGCACGAGCCATTACCCAACCACCAGTAAATAGTGAAATTAATAAACCAATAGTAGACCAAATGCCAACATTACCTGTGACATCTGAAGCGATTGTTCTCGGTCTACCTGAAGCTTCAACAGTACCTGCTCCGATCGCAGCAAAAATAGAACTTAAAATTAATTGAGTTGCTAGGGCAATTAATAAACCAGAAAGTATAGGACCCCAACGAACGCGATCGTGATAATCAGCTGTTCGAGCTACTACTACAGGCTCGCCAATCACCTCATCACCTACTCGATTTGTATATGACATAAGACTATTTATCCCTTAGTGCTCCAGTAAACTTTTTTCTAGCTATTTATGCTAATGATTACAATTAGACTACATATAAAAGTTTTTTATCTCTATCATCAGAAATAATTAATCACTATATCTTTAGTCACATAACTATCATGATTGTCCACGATGTTTTTTTCAGTGATCATACTTTGATCAAATGAAAAACTCTCTGAAAAAATTAACATAATTTCACAATAGCAATCAACATAACTTCATTATGTTTTGATTCTATCTCTAGTCATTTAATGGGAATGATAAATTAGTGTCTTTCATCAAGTTGTAAATAGTTATCAGTGAACAGTTAACAGCCATCAGTTACCAGTTACCAAGTACCCGCAGTACCAGTGATCAATTGTTCACTGTTCACTGTTCCCTGTTGCCTGTTGCCTGTTCCCTGTTCCCTATCTCCACTTTGTGATTCACACTCATCAAATCGGATTGCTATAACTGCTAACGCAGTTTCACCGCAGTACCTGTAGCAGTAATAAGCATGAGAACACCTGATTGGTCAACATTGATTGTGCCAGTATCGACTTCGATACCAACAACAGCATCTGCCCCTAGACGTAATGCCCGTCGCTCTAATTCTTGTATAGCCTTACGTTGTCCTTCCTCAAAGAGGCGTTCGTAGCTACCTGTGCGCCCGCCAACAACATCCCGGATGCTAGCAAAAAAATCTCGTAAGAAATTGCTACCGTAGACAACTTCCGCCGTCACGATGCCTAAATATGACTGAATGACGGCTCCTTGAATGACATCAGTTGTGGTTACTATCATAGATTTCCCTCAAAAAGGTAACTATCAGCTCATACTCCTGCTTGGATTTTTAAACGTCGAAGCAGATACTTGGAAAGCAGATTTTATGAAAAAAACTGTTAATTTATTGTAATCTCAAAAAAAAAAAGAAAATTATCGTAAATATTTTGTAAATATAAACTTAGAGATCTTGCAAAATCAAATAAATCTGTTTTAATAGACAATCAGCCACGGAGATTGTGGAAAAAAAGTTGCAGGGACTTTTAGGTAATTTACTGTGTACAAACGAACATCATTTATAGTAAGTGTTCTTTTAGTAGGGAGCTTTCTGGCAACAATCCCTTTGGTTGCTCAAGCTCAAGATGCATTACCACAACAACAAAGTAGCGAAGAGATAAAAGGACTTTTACAGGAAGGACGCAAATTAGTAGATAGTGGTGATTATAATGGGGCGATCGCTCTTTATCAAAGAGCATCCACTCTGGAGCCAAAAAACGCTACGATTTATTCTGGCATTGGCTACCTCTACGCCTTACAAGGAAATTTTCCCTCATCACTACAAGCTTACCGTCGTGCTGTTGCCTTAAATCCGAATAATAGCGATTATCAATATGCTTTGGGTTATGTCAGTGGTAATTTAGGAGACAATAAGGCAGCAAAGGACGCCTACCGGCGTGCCATTCAAAGTAACCGGAGTAACGTCAATGCTTATATAGGGTTGGCTACAGTTCTATTGCGTTTGGGAGAGAAGGACAATGTGAAATGGGCATACGAACAAGCTGTTAGCCTTGATCCCAAAAATCCCCAGGTTTATGAGTTGCGGGGTAACATCTTAATGAAGCAGGGTAAATCAAAAGATGCGATCGCAGCATTTCAACAAGCGAGGAGTTTATACCAAAAGCAAGGTAAACAGGATGGCGTAGTCAGGATAGAAGCGGTGCTACGAACTTTGAAAGGATAAAATTAGTCCAACTTGCGTCCGGTTAATTCAACAAAGATATCTTCCAAGTTAGAAGGACGAACCATCATGCCAGTTTTGTTTTCTTGTTGATTAAGATACGAGTTAGCATCTTCCAAAGTTGGGAAAAAAACATATTCCCAACGTTCTCCTACTTGCTTGATAACTAAACCCTCACCATGAGTAGAGCGTAACTCTTGTAGAGTGCCAAGAGATATTAATTTTCCGCCGTCCATAATGCCAATGCGGTCGCACAAATACTCCACCTCATCCATATAATGAGTCGTAAGCAGCATCGTCATCCCTTGCTTGTTCAAATCCCGAATAATTTCCCAAAGACGTCGCCTTGTTTGAGGATCTAGTCCCACTGTGGGTTCATCTAGAAACAGAATTTGCGGTTGATGCAACAAAGCCCTAGCTATCTGCAGCCGCCGCTTCATACCTCCAGACAGAGTTTTTACTAAGCTATTACGTCTAGGTGCGAGATCAACATACTCTAGCCATTGATCAATTAGGCGCTGTCGCCCAGGATTGGCAATGTGATGTAGCCTTGCGTGCAGCTCCATATTTTCCCATACTGTCAAATCTCCATCTACACTAACTGCTTGCAACACAACACCAAGACGCTGTTTTGCTAGTATGGGTTGACTGACGACATCATATCCAAATACCTCTATCTGCCCCTGGGTTGGTTTTGTCAATGTGGTTAACATCCGAATTGTGGTAGATTTCCCTGCACCATTCGGACCAAGTAGACCAAACATTTCTCCCGCATTGATAGTGAATGAGAGGTCATTCACTACAGGAATGTTATTGTAACTTTTGTGGACGTTTTCTAAATGAACAGCAACAGTCATGGATAGCTTGGCAAGAGAAAATTTGATCACATATTGTGACCATTGTGCCAGATGAAAACGCTTAAAATTGAAATTTACACTAAATATTTTTGCAACACAAAATAATCCCCTGCCTTTTATACTATGATGGCAAGGGGATAACTAATCAGCAAGATTTGACCAAGCGATGTCAAACTAACTTGTGATCTATCTATTTGTTGCTTTTGCCAAAATTAGTTACAATTGTTTCGATTAGGAGTCTTATCCTCACCACCAGAACGACTCGTGTTTGGCAACATCTGTACGGGCTGAGAAGGCTCAAGTAACTTAAGATGGTTCGTATCCGATGTAGACTCTACTTGGGCTATGATGTCTCTCAATCGTTCATTAACGACTGTAGTTCGATGCTGTCTTTTCATACGTTCCATTCCTAATACAGTAGCTGACCCAGATAACAATAAAGAGTGGAAACCTTCATTATATAGCAATTCAAGATTGACTATATGATGTTGAACTTTTTTTTAATATGAAACCGCAGATAGATGCAGATAATTTATCCATGTTTCTCTACGTCTATCTGCTGTTCTAAATAACTTTAAAAGCCCGCTAAAATCCTTTCGGCTTCCCGACACAGCACCTCGTGATACTGACCGTTGCTTGCAAGCAAACCACCCCACTGATTCACATCACCAGTGTTATATTGCAACGGCGTACCATCAAAATGAGTAAACTGGCCACCAGCTTCTGTTAAAATCAGTTCTGGAGCTGCTATATCCCAATCTTTGGGAGCAGACTTACCAGACAGAGAAATATAAACATCTGCTCGTTGTTCGACGATTGCAGCAATTTTGCCGCCTACACTACCAACTGCTTTCTGATTTTGACATGGTAGGTGTTGCAGTAGGTAATTTAATCTTTCGTTACGGTGGCTACGACTGACAACTAAAGTTAAATCCTCAATGCGTTCTCGTGACGAGACTTGTAGTGGTAAAGTTTTGCTATCGCGATCGCGCGTTTCTACAAAAGCGCCGCCTCCCTTTATGGCATAGTACAACTTTTCTGCTTCAGGTACTGCTACCACAGCAAGCACTGGGCGTGTTCCCTGCACCAACGCGATGTGGATAGCATATTCCCCGGTTTTTTCGATAAAATCTCGTGTACCATCCAAAGGGTCAATGATCCATACCCATTCTTGTTTAGCTTGTTCCCCTTTGTAAGTTTCTTCGCTAATGTAAGCAAAATCCTCTTTGCCCAAAACTCCTTGCAGATTCTCCAGGATGTAATTATTGACATTTACATCTGCAATAGTGACAGGCTCATTTTCATTTTGTTTATACTGTACTTCTATGTTGTCGGTCTGGTGGTAGTAAAATCGTAGTCTATCTGTTGCTCCCCAACCCACGGAACGAGCTAGTTCTAAAATTTTTTCTAGGTCTTTCATTTATCGCTTTGTCCCATTGTCCGGTGCCTATTGTAAAGTCAGCAATCTACTGTTGGAAATGCATCCAGCGGCGTGTGCCAAAAAATTGACAAGAGAAAGAAGTCATATGAGCTGCTTGCTGCAACGCAGTGATAAAACTTTCCTGTAAAATATGATGACAAAAAGCACCGTGGAAAATATCTCCAGCCCCCAGTGTATCAACAGCTTGAACAGCTGGTACATCTATAACGCCAGCTTTTCCATCTTCGAGATATCGAATCGGTTTTTCTCCATGAGTGATAGCAATGTGACAAATACCAAATCCACTGAGATAGCTAAAAACCTTATCTTCAGTCTCGCAGTTGGGCGGATGAAAATTAGCAGAACAAATAGCGTAGTCTACAAAAGGTAAAACTTTATCAAACCCGTTTTTCCAACTACCACCATCAATGACAACTGGGATATTCCTCGCTTTAGCTATTTGGGCAATTTCACTTCCAACAGCCATTTGATGTCCATCTATCAAAACAATGTTAACGTCTTGTAAAATTTCTGGCGAAATAGATTCACGGTTTGCTTGAGTTTTGACAGCGTTTATGGAAACGACTGCGCGTTCACCAGTTGCTTGGGTGACAATGATAGAAGAAACTGGTGGTGCGTTTTGTGTGTTGGGATCAAGGTCAATTATTTCAACTTTGTAATTTGCTAAATCTCCTTTTATCAACTGCGTCATTGGGTGAGAACCAACTATACCCAACACTGTTGCTTGATTACCCAAATGACTGAAAGTAACAGCCGCGTTTGTTGCTGGACCACCTGCAGCAACAGTGTAGTCAGCAGCGACTATTTTCTGATTACTCTGAGGAGGAGATTGGGCAAGGTAAATCAAATCTAAGGTGACTAAACCGACAAATAACCCATGTTTTTCCATATAGTTCAACGAATCACAGGCAAGCCTGACAGCGCCATCGCTATTTCTTCAGCACTATATTCAGTATCGCGTAACAATCCTGCCTGATAATCCATGTACGCTTGCATATCGAAGTGACCGTGACCGCACAAATTGAATAGAATGGTTTTACTGACTCCTTCTTCCTTGCAGCGTAGTGCTTCATCAATCGCACCCTTGACTGCATGATTAGCTTCAGGCGCAGGCAAAATCCCTTCAGCACGGGCAAAAGTTAAGCCCGCCGTAAAACAATCAAGTTGTGTGAAAGCTCTTGTTTCAATCAAACCCAAATCTACAACGTGACTCAGCAAAGGTGCCATCCCATGATACCGCAACCCGCCTGCATGGATGCCTTGGGGAATAAAGGAACTGCCCAAAGTGTGCATCTTGACAAGAGGAGTGAGATGTGCTGTATCACCAAAGTCATATGTATATTTGCCCTTAGTTAAGGTTGGGCAAGCAGCCGGTTCAACTGCCACAAATTTGATATTATTCTGCTCACCGCGCAGCTTTGCACCCATGAAGGGAAAGGCAATACCAGCAAAGTTACTACCGCCACCTGTACAACCGACGATAATATCAGGATAGTCACCTGCTTGTTCTAGTTGTGTCAGGGCTTCTTGACCGATCACAGTTTGATGATGTAGCACATGATTCAACACGCTACCTAATGCATATTTTGTCTGCTCATCTTGAACTGCGACTTCTACCGCTTCACTGATGGCAATGCCCAAACTGCCTGTGCTATCAGGATTTTCTTGGAGAATCTTTCGCCCTGCTTCTGTTTCATCACTGGGGCTAGCTATGACACGCGCACCAAAAGATTCCATAAAAGCACGACGATATGGCTTTTGCCGATAGCTCACTTTTACCATGTAAACCACGATTTCTAAGCCAAAAAAAGCACCAGCAACTGCCAGCGAAGAACCCCATTGCCCTGCACCAGTTTCTGTTGTCAGGCGCTTTACCCCTGCTTGCTTGTTGTAATAAGCCTGTGGAATCGCTGTATTGGGTTTGTGGCTACCAGCTGGACTGACACCTTCGTACTTGTAGTAAATTTTGGCTGGGGTATCAAGAGCTTGCTCTAGGCGTCGGGCGCGGTAAAGTGGAGTTGGTCGCCACTGACGGTAAATGGATTGTACTTCCTCAGGAATTTCAATCCAGCGTTCAGTGGTAACCTCCTGCGAAATTAGCGCCGCTGGAAAAAGGGGTTCTAAGTCTTTTGCTGTAATTGGCTGATGTGTAGCAGGGTGTAGCACTGGTGCCATCGGCGTGGGTAAATCAGCCTGGATATTATACCAGGACTGTGGCATTTGGTTTTCACTAAGCGTGTATTTGATCGTGTCCATTGCTGAAAAGTGACTACAAGAAATTTTTCTTTCTATCGTACGCTTTTCGCTGGATAGAATACACACACTTGAAAACTGCTATAAACTCCAGTCAACACACAAGATAATACTTATTCATGGATATCAAACCAGGAACACTTTACGTTGTCGGCACACCTATTGGTAACCTGGAAGATATGACATTCCGGGCAGTGAAAATTTTGCAGACAGTGGATCTGATTGCGGCGGAAGATACACGCCACACTGGTAGATTGTTACAACATTTTCAAGTGACAACGCCACAGGTGAGTTACCACGAACACAACCGTAACAGTCGGATTCCAGAGTTATTAGAGCAACTCAGTAACGGTAAAGCGATCGCCCTGGTGACTGATGCAGGTATACCAGGAATTTCTGATCCTGGGTATGAATTGGTGAAAGTTTCTGTTGAGGCTGGGATAACAGTTGTGCCAATCCCTGGTGCAAATGCAGCAATGACTGCATTAAGTGCAGCTGGATTACCAACGGATAAATTTGTTTTTGAAGGATTTTTACCAGTTAAAAGTCAACAAAGGCGATCGCACTTAGAATCCCTGAAAATAGAACCTCGCACACTCATTTTCTACGAGTCTCCCCACCGCCTACGCGAAACTTTGGAAGATTTAGCAGAAGTCTTTGGAAACACTCGTCAAATTGTCATCGCGCGGGAGTTAACTAAGTTGTATGAAGAATTTTGGCGGGGAAGTATTGAATCAGCAATTCTTCATTACACCCAACGCGAACCTCAAGGTGAATACACTTTAGTTGTGGCAGGAACACCACCCACTCAACCGCAACTTTCAGAAGAAGAACTCAAAGCAGAGTTACAAAAGATCATGAGTCAGGGAATATCGCGATCGCAAGCCAGCCGTCAGTTAGCAAAAGAAATTTCCTTTCCCCGTCGTCAATTATATCAATTAGCTCTTTCTATCAAAATGCCCGATCAAGATAGTCATTAGTCATCAATCTTCTTCTTCCCTGATTCCCTCTACTTTTCCCTTTCTCCTACTTTTGTCAAGGGGAGTTTCGCTCCCGGTTGCAGTCGCACTACAATGAGAGTATTGTTCATGAGGAAGAAGAATGACCCAGGTGCTTTTAGGAGACAATGAAGGAATTGATTCGGCTTTGCGTCGATTTAAACGGCAAGTTTCCAAAGCAGGAATCTTAGCTGATGTCAAGTTTCACAGACACTTTGAAACACCATTAGAAAAACGTAAACGCAAGGCTGTAGCTGCAAGACGCAAGCGAAGTATGAGATAAACCGAATTGGAACTGACGTTGCTTGACTACGTTCAGTATGTTAGATAAGCTTAAATAGATTCGGTAGCCTTGATATAAAAATTAGACAACATGAATCGTACCCCCTACAGGGGTACGATTTAGTCGGTTTTAAAAACCATAGAATACGCCAAGTGAGTCAGAAACTCATGTCTTATGTGTAATATTTTAAGTGAAGAACGGTCGTACTCAGCCCAACAATTCTACTTCTTTTTGAAATAGGTGAGCTTAGCTCACCTATTTCAGTAGTGGGAATGTCAAAAATACACCTAAGATTGCGAACTATCAAAAGAGCGGCTATTACAGACATTCATCGCCTTTTCTACTCCCTGCTTCAGGCTGAGTTCTACGCATTCAACCACAAACTGTAGTACAACAGAAACCATCTGATTTTCAGCAGCAGAAAATCGTCCTAAGACATGAGAAACAGTACCATGTTCGTCGTTACTCGCTGCATTTTTTGGTTTACCAATGCCGATACGTAAACGAGGAAAGTTTTGTGTCCCAAGGTGTGCGATCGCGCTTTTCATACCATTATGTCCTCCAGCTGAACCAGATAAGCGCAAGCGAGTTTTTCCCAAAGGCAAATCCATATCATCATAAATAACTAGAACTAACTCAGGTTGCAGCTTATACCAGCTTGTCACGGCTTGCATTGCTTGTCCTGAAAGATTCATATAAGTCAGTGGCTTCAACAAACGGATTTTCTCTCTATTTGGTGCAATTCCTTCGCCATATTCGCCTTGAAACTTGCGATTTTCTGCCAAAGGAATCTTCCAAGAACGAGATATCGCGTCTATAGCAGCAAAACCAATATTGTGGCGTGTTTGATCATACTTGGGTTCTGGGTTCCCCAACCCGACAATTAGTTGGGGAATGACCAAAGTTTTTTTAGCAACAGCTTCTGTCATTTTGCCTTCTGTCTAGCTTTTTTGGGCAGAACTCGCAGTGTCTTGCTCCAACTTAGTTGCTTCTATTTGCTTAGTTTCTGGTTGAGTTGTTTGCTTGGTATCTAGTTCAGCAGTCGTTTTCACTGCTTCTTGCAACTCAACTGCTTCTTTTTGAAACTCGTTTTGAAACTCCTTAGAAGCTTCTTGAAAACCGCGAATTGCTTTTCCTAGACTGCGACCAACTTCTGGTAGCTTTTTCGGACCAAATATTAACAGTGCTACCACAAAGATTACAGCCATCTCCGGCAAACCGATACCAAATACATTCATGTTTTTCTCCAGTCACATCAAAAACCGCATTGGAAACCCACATATGTAGTTTAATCAATAGTTACCGTCATTGCTGCGATCATAATTTTAGTGACTTAATGCTCCAACATAAGTTGCAATCTCTGCAAATGCAGGCAAAGCTTCAGGGCAAAAGGGAGGAAAACTTAAAAAGCCATGCACCATACCAGAACAGGACTTACGCAACTGGCACATTTTTCTTCCAACTATCACATGGGTATAATTCAATACAGTTCAGTTCAGGAAATTAATCTGTTGAGGCAGGCAGAGGAGCAGAGGAGCAGAGGAGCAGAGGCGAAAGAACTAATGGTAATGGACGTTAACTCTTCATCTCCCCTGCTCCCCATCTCCCCATCTCCCCTGCTGTCTCAACGAATAAATGTCTTAACTGAACCGTATTGGGGTATAATTTGGCTATAACGTTTATAAATCAATATTTACGAGCATTTATCTCAATGTGAAATATATGTGCCAGTTGACCTTATATTGTGACGCTTGCGTAAGTCCTACAGAATAATCGATTAAGCGAACTTGATTGCCAGAGTCGTGCAATCGTTGGGCGTACTTCTGCTTCTGGTCCTGTAGGGGATCATATTCAGCCGTGATAATCAACGCAGGAGGAAGATGACTTAAGTTCTCTGCCAGGATTGGTGAGAAATACGGTTCAAATCGATCAGCTTCACTGCGGGCGTAATATTTCACAAAGCTCAGCTTCATTTATCCGCTTTAAATTTTCTGCTGTGAATTGTTTATTTTCTGAACTCATTTTCCACCTTTTTCCATCTTTTTGAATATTTTAGTCATCGTCTTTGCGTCTATCGTTTCCATATCAACCAACTTCAGCGATTTGACCATTTTCAGCGTTGTGGTTTTATAGTGTTGGAAATGCGGGGTTTTGAGATGTGACTCGTATGCTTCGCGGCTGGCGTAGATTTCTAGAATCCTAACCTCAGTCGGATTTTCTTTTTGATACATCGGGAAAATCGAAATAACCCCCGGTTCCAATCTGACTGACGCTTCAGATTCTTCTTTCAGAATGGCTTTGTACTCATTGAGATAATTGGAATCTATTTCAATTTCCGAGATACGCACCATTATCTCTTTTTGCTGGGCGGAAGCCGCGCTGCAACTGACAAGCATAATTATCAGAATTAAAGAAATAACTATTTTTTGAAAACAGACGATAACTTTATCCATGTTCTTTGGTTCACGACGATGAAGTCTAAAAATAACGGCAAGCTTTTAACAATTACTTGTTGTGCGCTGCCGATCACCGATGAAGCCTGCCGTTATTTTTCTTCCCTTCTCTCGGATATTAAAATTACTTTCGGCAAACAGTTCGCCGAATGAGTGCTACTGCTTTTTTTGTCTGGCAGCAATAACTTTCGCCAAGGATTTTCTGGCTGTTTCAGCTTGCTGTCGGCTGATGTTTTTTTCGATCAAACCAAAAGCCTCTCTTAACCCGCTTTCCGTCAGCCCGGTATTCATTCCCATTGACAAATGAGATTCTAATTGCGATTCGACACCCGGCATTGCGGCGAGTGCTGAAATAGTGGCTAGTTCGCGCTGCTGATAGTTCAAAATATCGCTGTCGAAAATATCGGCGAACAAATGCTCTTTCAAAAAGCGGTCAATCGTCGGACTAAATTCACCGAAACCTTTGGCAGGCTTGGATTGGGGCTGTCCAGTGAGCATTTCCAATGTCTTTCTGCCTCGCTCGTATTTGTCGCCAGTATCATTAATCGGCGTTGCCGTTTTTCCCTGTGTATCAGCAATGCCCTTATTTTTTCTTTCTTTCAACGCTGCCATAAATGTGTTGATACCGTTTAAGCTGCGCGGAAAACCGCAGTAGGCATACATTTGAACCAAAACTTCTTTGACTTCATTAACGGTCAGCCCGGCATCAAGTCCGCCATTTAAGGCTTTTCGCAGATTTTCCAAATCGCCGTTGGCGGTGAAGGCGGAGATCGTGACAATGCTTTGTTGTCGTGCGTTTAAGGTTTGATCATTGTTCATTGTTTGTGCCTCCGACAAAAATAAAAGGCTAAATATCACAACAGACACCAGCGCTAAGAATACGATGAGCTTTTTCATTGGAACTGCCTCCTCAACAGCGCTGCGTTCTACCAGGCGTATGCTTTGGGTGCCTCGCCGCCGGGACCAGGCCAGATCTCGTCGAGCCGGCGGAGTGTCTCGTCCGACAGAGAGATCTCCAAAGCCCGCAAGCTCTCGGTTAGTTGTTCCACAGTGCGGGGTCCGATGATCGGAGCCGTGACGGCAGGATTGTGCAACAGCCAAGCCAATGCGATATCGGCGGGTCGCTCATCGAGCTTTTCACAGAGTGCCTCGTAGTCCTCGATCTGCGCTCGATGCCGATCGATCTGTTGCTGCATCTTCGGCTTGGCTCGGCGACCTTCGCTCACCTTCCGCAGGACGCCTGCCAGTAGCCCGTTGCCGAGGGGACTCCACGGAACAAGACCGATGCCGTAGTACCGAAGCGCTGGGATGACCTCTAGCTCAACGGTGCGGGCAGTCAGGTTGTAAAGGCTCTGCTCCGACACTAACCCCAGGAAATTGCGCGACGCGGCAATATTCTGCGCGGTGGCGATGTCCCAGCCAGCGAAGTTGCTGCTGCCGATGTAGATTACCTTGCCTTGCTGTACCAGGAGTTCCATTGCCTGCCAAATCTCCTCCCAGGGCGTGCGCCGATCAACGTGGTGCATCTGGTAGAGGTCGATGTGATCAGTCTGCAACCGACGTAAGCTGTCTTCGCAGGCTTTTCGGATGTGATACGCCGAAAGGTGGCGATCATTCGGGCTGTGACCCATCGGCTGGTACACTTTAGTCGCCAGGACGATTTGATCGCGCCGCCCGCCCTGAGACAGCCACCGCCCGATGATCTCCTCGGAGATGCCGTAGCCCTTCTCCATGTCCGGGGACTGGGGACCCCCGTACACATCTGCGGTGTCCATATAGTTGATGCCGACTTCCAGAGCCTCATCCATGATCTTGAAGCTGGTGGTTTCGTCCGTCAGCTCCCCGAAGTTCATGGTGCCCAGACCGAGCCGGCTGACCTGTAGTCCGGTGCGGCCGAGATGCTTGTACTGCATTCTGTTTCTCCTCTTCTCCTAATTTTGTTGCCAGCAGGCGAGTCTCGTCCCCTGCCAAAGCTGGCTTCTTGCCTATCACTCGTGAAGCGGTGTTGCCTGGGTTGCCGTCACTACACGGTTTGACCGCCATCGACGACCAGGGCGTGCCCGACGCGGTGTTGCCTGGGTTGCCGTCACTACACGGTTTGACCGCCATCGACGACCAGGGCGTGCCCGACGACGAAGGAGGATGCATCCGAACACAGCCAGACGACGGCCCCAACGGGTGGGTGTGCCATGCAGTCCGAGCACCAGGCTCGAACGTCACACTGGCACCAGACGTGCGTGCTGGCTCGTGTGCCTCGAACAGGGGATCAACGCGGACAGTGCCCGTAAAATACTCGTCGGGTCCTTTAGCGGAAGGCTGTGAGCCACTTCGTTTGATATCCATTTTCTAATTCCTTCACTTGATGCCCTGCATGGTTGCGAACAGGCCAGTCTCTTGGTCATCAAAACTGCATTTTCTCTTAAATAAAAATCCACAATGCTTACAAGAAGCCGAAATCATTTTTCATTGCTTTAGCTTCATTTTAAGCATCCTCAAGGACAAAGCAATAAAACGATCGTCTAAAATTGTTGTACAATCCTGCAAAACTTAAAAATGAATGCTGTCAAAACAAGTAAAAATGCCGATATGGATTTCATGAACGACCAGCAGGCAAAGCGCGAGGCAGACAGAGTGCAAGCCAACCGAGACGAATTGGTTGAGCGCATCTCACAGACGATTCGCGCTGATGGGGCGATCGAGCCGCTGAAGGGCTTGCATCTTCACCGATTCTCCTCGCCTATGGAAGCCTGTCATGCTGTCTCTGTCCCAGCCTTTTGTGTAATCGCCCAGGGCAGTAAAGAAGTGCTTTTAGGTAACGATCGCTATCAATACGACCCTGCACATTATCTGCTGGCGACGGTCGAACTGCCGATTATGAGCCAAATTCTGGAAGCATCTAAAGCGCAACCGTGCCTGAGCCTTCGCCTCGATCTCGATTCCACCCTGGTCGGTTCAGTTATGGTCGAGGCGGGCTATCCCGCATCCCAAAGTCGTGCCAATGTCAAAGCGATCGACGTGAGTCCACTAGATGCGCCGCTGCTCGATGCCGTTGTCCGGCTCGTTCGGCTGTTGGACACGCCCGCCGAAGCGCGGGTTCTGATGCCGCTGGTCGCACGGGAAATCATTTACCGACTCCTGATTGGAGAGCAAGGCGCGCGGCTTCGTCATATTGCCGTTCTAGGTGGCTACACCCACCACATCGCTCTTGCCGTCGAGCGACTTCGTAAAGACTTTAAGGAGCCGATCAAGATTGAAAGCATCGCACGAGAGCTTGGAATGAGTGTCTCAGGCTTCCACCATCACTTCAAGTCTGTCACTGCAATGAGTCCTTTGCAGTTCCAGAAGCAAGTGCGTCTCCAGGAGGCTCGCCGTCTGATGCTGGGGCAAAACCTTGACGCTACCAGTGCTGCTTACCGAGTGGGTTATGACGATGCCTCGCACTTCAACCGAGAGTACAAGCGGCTCTTTGGTGCACCACCGATGCGTGATGTAGAACGCCTGCGAGAATCTGTTAGGGAGACTGCTAGTTCAATACGATCTCCTCAAGACGCCGGGCATCTTGCCAGAAATCGTTAAAGCATTTGGTGTAGAGCACCGTATGCTGAATGTTTTTGTGTCTTAGGAGCAGGGGCACTGGCGGCGACAGCCACCCGCTACGAATGAAAAAAACACCTTCTTTCCTGTTCCCTGTTCCCTGTTCCCTGTGTTTCTTGAAAGGTTTAATTTGCTATTTTAACTTGAAGTTCGCTACGCGTTCTCGGTTTTTCATGCATACTTTAGGGGAGTGCGAGTCTAAACTCAAGCCTGACAACTGACAAAAAAACCCGGACGGGAGCCGGGTGTGGAGTAACATATTGTTATCCAGGTTTTTGGACTAGAAACATCATTTAACGCCCAAAGCCCGCCAGTCAACCAAAACATCTTGGATCGTGAAGGACTTGTTATAGAGTTGCAGAATAATCAACAGAAACACGAAAAATAGCAGAATAAAAACAGCCATCACGGGGGTAGTACCCCAACCTGGAGTCACTTTACCATACTCAGAGTTTAAAGGTTTGAGGATATCTCCTAATTGCGTCCTTTGTGCCATAGTTCACCTAAGATGAGTTGCCAAAGCATTTTTTAATCTTCTGTAATATTCTATAGGAATAGGACACATAATCGATACTTGTTATGGAACCCGCAATAGTTCTTAGTATTTCTGTCGGCGCTGTTGTGATCTTCATTACGGCGTTCTCCATCTATACCTCTTTTGGCCCTCCTGGTAAGGAATTGAGCGATCCCTTTGAAGATCACGAAGATTAAAGTTCATGGGTTTGTGATTGTGTTAAACACAATCACAAACCCCTCAGCTAACCCTAAAGCTGCTAATTTTCCAAGGTTGAATTGTAAAGATTTGTTGCCCAGATGAGAATTCGGGTGTGGGCAAAGAGTGCTCTAACAAGTCCACTGACTCTCCCAGAGTCAACCCCAAATCACTTTGTAACTGCAAATCGGCTGTTTGTCCGTGACATTCATAACATCGGATAATCCATTGTTTTGGGTTGTCTTCTGCTTGCTTAAACGCCATTAATATCAAGTTGTCAGCCGACAAATCTAATAAACGACCAACTGGCGGTAAAGATTTTTTGTTCTGGTGATGTTTGGAACTCAACATCATTACTTCCATTGGTAGATGCAATTCATAACCGTGTCTGATTGTATGGGCTGATTCCCAGCTACCAGCATGAGGATACAAAGCATAAGTAAATTCATGAAATCCTTTGTCTGCTTCCTCGTCAGGCCAATTTGGACTGCGTAACAGACTTAAGCGTAATTGATTGGATTGGCTGTCGTACCCATACTTACAATCGTTTAACAGACTAACACCGTATGTATCTTCATTGTTAACGGTGGCGGGAGTTGTCAAATCTGCCCAACGTAAAGCCGGGACTTCCCATTTTGCCTTTTCTGCTGGAGTTTCGGGTTTGGTCGGACGGCGAATCGTCCCACAAGGAATTTCATAAGTGGCAAAGTCTGCCTCTAGATTTAATGGAAAAGCAGCTTTCACCAAACAGTTACGTTCCTGCCAGTTGACAGTTGTGGCTATTTTCAGGATTGGCGATCGCCCTTGTAATATGTAATCACAGCAAAACTCTGATTCACCCAGCTGGCGCACCACACGCAGACGAGTTTGCACAGGTCCAGTTTCGGGCCACTCAATAGATTTTAGCTGCGTTGGTGGTAAAGGATGCTCAAAATAGTTCGGGTCAATATTCCAAGCATCCCAATATTGACCACTATCTTGGAAAGCTTGTAATTGATTTCCAGCGCCGCTTAGAACTTCTCTATCATTAACTTTGTCAAAAAGACTCGACAAATTACCAGTTTCTTCGTCAACAGTTACCCGCAAAAACTCATTTTCAAAAGTCAATCTTTTTCGATCAAAATATTCTTGCTTTCGCAAACTCGAATTGGTATCATCAGACTGGGTTATGTTATTGCCTTTTTTAGGCAGTTGAGGACAAAGCCAAAAAACGCGATAGCCAACAGAGGGAACATCGCTTGCTATAAACAGCAGCTTTGAGTCGTTGCTCAGTTGGGAAGGCAAAAGTTCTCCTTCGAGATTATAAACGCAAGCATCCAAGTGAGGTAATGGTAGCTCAACAGCGACAACCGAAGAGCGCTGCCAATTCAGGGAGTTAAAGACGAAAATTGGTACAGCATCGGGTTGGGGCGGCTCGCTTAAGTTTATTTGGGATGCAAGATAACTCAAAGACTCCTGCAATATGTCATTGCCAACTTTCTCCACCTCCTGCCAAGTTGGAAGCGCATCCGCATAAACTTGATTAATCGAAGAACCAGGCAGAATATCGTGAAACTGATTAAATAAGACCTTTTTCCAGGCTGCTTCTAGTTCAGCTTTCGGATATGTCACCCCAGAGCTAATTGTTGCCAAAGCCGCAAACAGTTCTGCTTGGTACAATAATCCTTCACAACGACGATTCCAACGTTTTTGGTCAGCGTGGGTGGTATAACAGCCGCGATGGAATTCTAGATAGAGTTCGTCTTCCCAAGTGGGGAATGAGGAAGGGGAAGCAGAGGAAGTAGGGGGAGTAGGGGGAGTAGGGGGAGAATTATTTTCTTGTCTATTCTTGATTTGCTGTAAGTAATTTTCGGCAGTCGTAAATTCTAGCTTCGGGAACAAAGGAGATTTTTGCCAACGCTGGGCAGTTTCCAACATATCACGAGTGGGACCGCCGCCGTGGTCACCCACGCCAGGAAGCCAAAGAGCATCACAAAGACCTGTTTGGGTTTGCCATTCACAGGCGTAGGATGCCATTTTAACTGGGTCGATACCTTCACCAACAAGCGCAGACATATAGCTAAAGACTTGACTACCGTCAGGCGATCGCCACCAAAAAGCACCATAATCAAACTTCGTCGTATCATTCCAGCGCAACTTCTGAGTCACGAAATACTCAACACCAGCACTCGCGAAAAACTGCGGCAAAGTTGCACAAAAACCGAAACTATCTGGTACCCACACCACAGGAGAAAGCTTGCCAAATTTCTCCAACACATAGCGCTGACCATACAACAACTGACGGACAATAGATTCACCTGCTATTAAATTCAACTCCGGTTCAACCCAAAAACCTCCCACAACTTCCCAACGCCCAGCTTTTACCGCTTCTTGAATCGCATCAAACAAATCCGGGCGATGTTCTTCAATCCAAGCATAAAGCACCGGCGAAGAATGACAAAAAATCAACTCCGGAAAATCTTGCTGAAGTTTAAGAACCGACTCAAAAGTACTTTGTGCAGCCTTCCAAGTTTCACTCACAGGCCAAAGCCATGCTAAATCAAGATGAGCATGACCTAATAAGTAAATCTTTGAATTAAGATTTTGAATCTTCGATTCCAGCAACCTCTGACGAACCGTAAACAAAGAATTCTCAAACTCTTTCTTATCTTCCTTGGCGTCCTTGGCGTTTTGGCGGTTCGTTTCCCAATCTATCCCCGCCACACTCTCCGCCAAATCCTCCAACCTCTGCGGCTCAAAAGTTTCCAAAAACCGCTGCGTCACAGCCAACTCATCAGCCACAAAACCGGGATCTGGGCGATTCTCATCCGTAGACTCATAAATCAGCAGCGACTTAACAAGAGCACCATCACAATGCCCCGGACTCACCAAACGCAGAGCTATGATAAATTCATCTCCTGGTGTCACCGCATCATTCAGTAGTACCCTTGGCGAACTATCAAACAAATCTCCCTCAAGTACTAACTTCCCATTAACATAAACTTGAGCAGAATCTGCCCACCAAACCAGTGATAGCCGCAAAGACAAACCTTGTAGCGGGTAACCCTGTAAATCTTGGGGAATAACTAATTTTTGCACCAACCATAGCACATTTTGCCCAAGAGCCCAAGCAATGTGTCCTTTGGCGTTTAACTTGGCAAGACTCCAAAGCGAAAAGTCGCAGGTGCTAATATCAGCCACGGGTGAGACAGCGCTGCGGGAGGGGAGCCAGTGCGTTGCGGAGCCAGTACTGCAGGAGGGTTTCCTTCCGTAGGTATCTGGCGTTGGGGTTCCCCCCGTTGTAGCACCTGGCGTTTTCTCTCCGCAGGCGACTGCGAACCCGAAGGGCAAGTCAGCTTCCAAGCATTGCCAGGATGACAAATTATTTACTCTTACATAGGAGCGCAATTTTTCAATTGCTTCCAAGATAAATTTAGTATTAGCTTGAGATACTGGAGAGGTCATAATTTCGCTAAGATGAGGAAACTCATAATCATCAATCATCGTTTCGATTTATTGTTTGGTGCGAGTCCGACAGCTAAGCAACACTCTTAACAAAAGTTCACCATTACGTCACGCATTGAACTTGTACGCAGCTAGGGACTAGACCAATTACTAGCACTGGTTGTTTTCTTAATTTTGAACTTTGAATGAGCGAATTTTGAATTGCCTATGCCTCCTGCTACCCCTGGTCGTTATCAAAGCAAACTTTTTAACTTTTTTCACCAGCAATCTCGGCGCTGGGGTGAACAGTTTGAGCGTACCGTACGGCATGTACAAGTCGCCGCTAATTGGTCATTAGAGGCTCTACTTTACCCAGTATATCTGCTGATTCGCAAAGCAACAGACTCAGCTGGTAAACAACTGCATACAAATGAGCAACAACCCAGGTTCCAGTTACAGGAAAATCAGACTAACTCCGAAACTGTTTCATCTGTAGATACTCCAATTCAGCGAGTTCTAGAAACAGCGGTGACTCTGGAAATTGCAGAAGCAGCAAAGCCGGGGAAAGCCGGGAAAAAGAACTCCTTAACTGTCTGGATACCTTACTTTTCTATATTCCCCACTGTCTCATCTCCCCTGATTGTCTCACACCCTGACTCCACGGCAGGTGCTACAAGGGGGGGAACCCTCCGCAGTCGCCACAACGGGGGGAACCCCCGCAAGGCGCAGCTCTCCGCAACGCACTGCCTCCCTACTGTCTCATCTCCCCCAATAGTGCGAGGAATTGCTTCAGATTTAGGAAGTCGTAATTTGGTACTCGTTACAATTGAAAATAAAATTCTCGATATTTTAACGCTTCAGCAGCAGGAAATATTGCAAAACCGGATTCTTCAGGAAGTTGCTAGATGGCGTTCTTGGCAGTTGACTCAAAGCAAAGACGAAACAAAAGTATTATCTGAAATTGATCGTCTGCTGAACAAATTGACGGGTAGTAATCAAAGCATACCTGCTCTACCTCAAGCAACGGAAACTGAAGATAAAATTGAGTATCAAAAATTACCTATAATGGTCCAAAAACTACCATTACTAGACGCAGCGATCGCCCAAATAGAATCTCGTGCTGTAGTCACAATATCTCGTACGACTGGACAATTGCTCCGAACTGTTCAAAATCAGCTAAATATCTTTGTCTACGGTAAAGACCAGCAACTGACCACTGAACGAAAAATATTAGATGCTGATTCACAACATCTAACGTCGAAAATCCAAGCTCTAATTTGGGGAGCAATTAATTATTTTTTTGGCGATTCCAACACTAAGAAACTAGAGCAAAAAACTCCAAAAAATAGTATTAACCAATCTTTATCAATAGGTTCAAATAAAAAATCAAAAACTGTACAATTACCACAGCGCCCTTCTTCCCCAGCTTTACCCGAAAGTCCTGATTTACCAAGTGAGAATATAGCAGACCCTTGGTTAACAATGGACGATTTGTTTGGAGATTTACATGAAGTAACAGAGGTTGTTAACGAACAACAATTTTTAGTGACATCATCTGAGTCTCCAAAATCTGCTCTGCCTGCGGGTTCTTCCGTGAAGATAAGCAGAGAATTTAATTTGAAATGGCTCAGCATTTTGAGTCAAACAAAAGAGCTCATTCAAACTTCTAAAAATACTCTACAGAGAAGCTACGCAAATAAAATTTGGAAATCTTCCTCTTCTTCCCATTCACTTATTTCTCAATCAGAAACTGAGAGCAACCTAATTAAAGATAATAAGGGAGAAATTCTTTATCAGCAGCAGCAAACGACTCAAGTTGAGGCTAAACCAGATTGGATTGAAGCACAAGCTCAAATCATGGGGTATGAAAAACATCCTTTGGAACAAGTTCTTGAATGGCTAGACCAAATTATGCTTTGGATCGAACATCTTTTTGTAAAAATTGGTCTATTTTTGCGGGGGCTGTTCCGGGGAAAATAAAATTTGAGCTATCCTACAAATGCTCTCCATTAGCTGCTGCTGTGTCAGTTCACCGTAACCAAAAATAAATTCTCCTTGAGAATGCGATCGCAGATAATGACTGGAGTTTAGACTAAAAGTTAGCGATTGCCACTCCAAAAGTACAAATATACTAATTCAATTTGAGACTAAAAGCGATACAAGGGAACGTAAGTTAACTGAAATGACAGGTCGAAAATATGAATGAGTCAGTCTCAAGCGATTCGTAACTCTGGAAAAATGTGTAGTACGCAGATGACGCAAATAGAAGAATGATAATCTTGCTAAAGGGAGGGAGAGCTACCTGATGGGTGGCTCTCCCCCCTTACAAAGGTAGGTATTTTGTATTTGGTCATTTTTTGACGATAAGAGCTGATTTAAAAATCCTGAAACGACCAACTGACGTTAAACACTTGACAATTTTCTCAACTATTTTCGACATTCCAAAAAACCTACCCTTGAAAGGGCTCTCCCCCTCCCTCTCTTTTTTAATTATCATTCTCTTATAAATTTCTTTCTACATTTGGACGTATTGACAAAATACACTTGTTTTTAACTTGTCTCCAATGCACGTCAGATAATAAAACCCGCCCCTAGAAACGGCTAGAAACGGGTTTATCTCAAAAAGTTAGCTTTGCATATCACTTGAGGCTTGGATACCTTCTCACTGCTGGAGTCACTTTTTTACGCTCCTATTGGTCTTTTAGTGGTTCCTCCTCAAAGGTGCAAGATATAAGTCCCTCCGATCCGCATAGCATTTTTTTTCGGATATCTTTATGATCTTTCCCGATTACATCAACAATGTAACGTTCTGGGGATAACACTGTCTTGATCTGTTTACTCTTCATGTATTCGTTGAGTTTATCTAGCGCCTCATGACGTTTTGCGAAATCTGGATTGAGATCTGGACTTTTGGAATCCGGAAAAGTATCTAAAAACTCTTGGAAGCCAACAAATGCCAGTCGATACATTAATGTCTGACTAAATTTCCCCTTGAAGTAGCCACCGTGTACATCCCTCCCATTGCCACAAAAAAGTTCCTTTCCAGTAGAATAAGCAAAATACGCCCAGCTTAGTTCCACATAATTCCAAAAGGTAAATGGTGGAATTAGTTTGTCTAGGATCATGACGTTGTGTTCCTCATCACCTGTTTTGGGATCATCTGTGAAGTCTTTGTACTCGGTACAATCAAAGTAGGTGAACAAGTCAGAGATGGACTGCTCGTTTTCGATAGGTGTCCCAACACTTTCCCCAACAATGTTGTTTTTATTTTGTTTGGACGCCTTTTCCTGATTAGTTGAATTTAATTCTTGGTTTAGTGTTTCACTTAACATATTAAGTTCCAAGTAATTGCTCAAGGAACTCATCTTCTTTAAGATATTAAGTTCCAAGTCATTGCTCAAGACACTCATTTTCTTTAACGGGTTGTCTAATGACTTATTCCAGTTGTCTGATAACTCTTCAAAGTTGAGAATTCCATACTTTTTCTTGGATTCTTTTTTTAGGTTTTTATCCTTACTGCTCAGTTTGTCCTTGGGACGAACATTTACATTACCCAGTCTATATCCCTCCTTTCGGCTACTTGCTGGAAAGGAAAAGTAATTAGCCGCCGTAGAAGCCAGACGGAGGGCTAAATCCCCTTCGTTACTGAATAGATAAGCCTCTTCAAATCGTCGTAACGATGAGCGTAGAAAGTTTGATCTGCCTGAAGTAATAGTTAGTAGGGGAATATCCGGAGAAACAAGAATTAAGCGCCCTAAACTAAAAACTCGCCCAATTTTAGAAGAGGGATTTTTGTTAGTTTTTTCGTTATTAGACTTTCCTATAGAATCAGTGTCAAAGATATCAGAAAGAATTCGGATTACTTGTGTAGTTACATACCCACCCATACTATGCCCAATGAAAGATAGTTTAAGACGTCTGTTCTCCCAGTCTTTAACTGCATTGATATCACACACTTCGGTATTTTCGTTACAGTTTATCAATCCTTGATCTATTTGGCGAATTAATTCAACCAGGTCATTAACTGCGTAGTGAGTTGCCCGATAGGTATCCCTAAAATATACAATTATACGCAGAATCATCAAGGTCAAAACAAGGGTAGAGAAAAATGTAGCAAGAATAATGGGAAAAATGAAGAGTGGGGAAGATAACCAAAAAAAGAACAAGAGAAAAGATATGAGTCCAACAATTAAACTTCCGTATAGCAGATTGGAGAGTAGAAAGGGTAAAGTCATTAGGGAAGTGTAAAAATTTTTATATGTCACATTTTCAGAAGGCCATCGATAACCTATAAAAACTAGGCGATCTGATTTTTTAGAAATGACATCATCCTTGTTGATATATTTATTAATTTTTTGATACGAATCCCAAACATGATCTTTGCGTAAATATTTGTCGTTTAGTTCATCGCTTAACTTAATATCAGGATTTCCTGTATTGTATCCATGAATAGCGATCACGACACCCAGATCTTTAGAATCTTTGCTTTTTTTATTGAGGAGATTGATCACAGTTTCAATAGTTGGCTTCTCCTTATCTCGATCAATCTTTAGATCATCTTCCACATTTATTCCTGCGGTGCTGCGGATAAAGTATCCTGAAATACCTTCAGGTACTGAATCGTCTTTTGGGATGAACATGTTATCTACTAAAAAATCCAAAGATTTTTTCATAATGTTTGTATCTACTTAAAAAGAGAAAATTAAGTTCCTGCTTTGTATATAGTTGTAAGCAAAATCAACTTATGCACTTCAAATCCTACATTAAGTTTTTTATACTAGTACACTAGCCAACTGGAGTTTAGACTAAATTCTATTTATTAGGCTACAATCCTTGTATAGCAAGCATTTTAGATTTTGGAATCCAAAAGCGGTTATAAATTGGGAAAAACAGTCTGGATAAGGGTTAGGCGGTTTGAAAGCCAAAATTAGTCTAGTAGGACATAATTTCTAAAAACCGTGTTTTCATCCCTCATGGAACTTGCGTTGAATAAGCGTTTTACAGAAAACAAAAACACGGGTTTTAACGATTAAGGACTACTAGTTCGCGGTGCTAAACGTAAAATAGAACAAATGCACTATCATGATCTTGACCCAGCGAAGTCCAAACTTAGCTCTTAACTTGCACATTTTAGAACCGTTATACAGTAAGGTTTTGAGAAACATTATAAAAGTGTGCTTGTTTCATATTTTGCGGGAGCGTTAATCGCGCCCGTGGGAGGCTCACATCTTGCACCTGTACAAGTAAACCCTAAACAAGCAAAACTACAACAGAAAAGTGTGACACCAAAAGAAGAAAGAACTTCCGTTATTAATTGTTTTAATATTACTAAAAGTCAAGTGATAATACATAGGATGAAGATGAAACTGAAGAAACTGTTTTTAATAATGATAATTATTACGGAAGAGGGGTAGAGACGACGAACGTCGCTCATCGTCTCTACCCCCTTAATGTGGATAAGGAATGCATCTTCCTGGTAATAAACTTCCGCCAAGAATGGCTTGACGCAGTTCTTCGTAAAGCTGTTGATGAAGTGGTGAAGGGGAATTGCATAAGAGCGTAATGGCAAAATTCATACTTGCTGAGCGTTCAAAGTGGACTTATGTAAAATCAAAAAAGTGGCTCTTGTAAAAAACCACTATGGAAAATTACCCTAACAATAGACTATCGAGCAAAACTTTTGTCTAACATACGCTTTTTCTATAATTTAGCCTCTTTTGGTATAATTCCAAATTTGAGGTGAAGTTACTTATGCGGACACAATCAACAATTCAGGTCAGAGAAGCAACTCCACAAGAAGATTCACTGGTTGCAAAGCACTCGTGTAATTTGTGGCGAGATATTGGTGTTCCTGATGACGCCATTGATCCTAACTGGCTTGAGATAACCCTCCAGTTCATGGAACAAGCGCGTCGGGATTTGTTTTACAAAGCGTTTGTTGCAGAGGTTGATGGTGTAGTTGTTGGTTCTGTTAGTTGTCAACTTTACTCTGGTTTATACCCAAATGTTCTCATGCCACATTACCGCAAATATGGATACATTTGGGGCGTTTATGTTGAGCCAGCTTATCGTAGACAAGGTATTGCTAAACAATTAACCAGCACAACAGCCAACTATTTTAAATCAATAGGTTGTACGCAAGTGGTTCTTAACGCCTCTCCCTTAGGTAAACCAGTGTATGAGCAACTTGGTTTTTTACAGAGTAACGCCATGCATCTAGATTTGTAAAAATGAAAATTACGATTACAGAAGCGACTCCACAGGAAGATTCACTCATTGCAAACCACTTTTACCATATGTGGCGAGATATTGGTGTTCCTGATGACGCCATCAACCCCAACTGGCTTGAGATAACTCTCCAGTTCATAGAACAGGCGCGTCGAGATTTGTTTTACAAAGCGTTTGTTGCAGAGGTTAATGGTTCAGTTGTTGGTTCTATTAGTTGTCAACTTTACTCTGGTTTATACCCAAATGTTCTCATGCCACATTACCGCAAATATGGATACATCTGGTGCGTTTACGTTGAGCCAGCTTATCGTAGACAAGGTATTGCTAAGCAATTAACCAGCACAACAGTTAACTATTTAAAAGCAGTAGGTTGTACGCGAGTGGTTCTTAACGCTTCTCCAGTAGGTAAACCAGTGTATGAGCAACTTGGTTTTTCACACAGTAACGCTATGCATTTAGATTTGTAAAGTTACAAAATTCAATACTTACAGCAATTTTCGCAAT
Organism: Brasilonema angustatum; assembly: GCF_059505445.1. Lineage (NCBI taxonomy): Bacteria > Bacillati > Cyanobacteriota > Cyanophyceae > Nostocales > Scytonemataceae > Brasilonema > Brasilonema angustatum. Next base: position 54,401 of record NZ_JCACKO010000004.1, read on the forward strand.
TGGAATACAAAACTATGAGTTCTTTAAACAATCAAATTAACCAGGAACAGTTTACTCCTACACAACGCACCTCTATTAAGCGAATCCCTCAGCGCGGTCATTACGAACATCAACTTATCTATCAAATTTTAGATGAAGGGTTGATTTGTCATGTAGGATTTGTTGTAGATAACCAGCCGTTTGTTGTTCCAACTGCTTACGGTCGTGTGGAAGACAAACTCTATATTCATGGTTCACCTGCAAGTCGAATGTTGCGTTCTTTGCTTACAGGTATCGAAGTTTGCGTGACCGTCACTTTGTTGGATGGTTTAGTACTAGCGCGGTCAGCGTTTCACCATTCCATGAATTACCGTTCTGTGGTTATATTTGGTACAGCTACCCTCGTGCAAGACGCTGAGCAAAAGCTAGAGGCACTCCGAGCTTTTACTGAGCATATTGTACCAGAACGATGGACTGAGGTTCGCCCACCTAATCGTCAAGAATTACAGGGAACTTTAGTGCTTTGCCTTCCGATTACAGAAGCATCTGCCAAAGTGCGGACAGGTCCACCATTGGATGATGAGGAAGATTATAGCTTGTCTGTGTGGGCCGGTGTTTTGCCTTTGCAAGTGGTTACTGGTGATGCGATCAGCTTCGCTGGCCCCCTGCTGGGGCATCGCTGATCCACGTTTGCATACAGAAACTGCTTTACCAAAATATATAGAAAAATATACTCGCCAAGCGCAGCCAAATAACAGCCGGGAGTGAACTTTTCAACAAGTTTGTAGATTAATAGGCGATATTTCTTCCCAAACTTCTGATTCATTTGCAGCACACCAAAGATCACATTTCTGCTGAAGATTTCACCAAGTGGTCATCCTCGTAGTTTACAATGTTTCAAAAATTCGTAACTCGTAAGTATGAAGACAGATGCAATTTTCTACGAGATATTTAAAGAATTTCCCAACATATTTTTTGAAATCATTGGCAAACCTGAGATGAACACCAATACTTATGAGTTTACCGCACCAGAAATTAAACAAAAAAGCTTCCGATTAGATGGAGTATTTTCTCCTCTTGAAGAATTCTCTAATAAACCACTGTATTTTGTCGAGATTCAGTTTTACAAAGATGAAGAATTTTATGATCGACTGTTTACAAGTATTTTCCTTTACTTCACCCAATATCAGCCACCCAATCCTGACTGGTTCGCAATAGTCATTTATGACAAACGCAGCAATGAACGTAGCTATCCTCTACGTTATCGTTCCTTATTGGAACCTCATCTACGTCGCTTTTACCTAGACGAACTTGAAGACGTACCAGATGATTCTCTGGGAGTAGGAATTGTACGCTTAGTTGTAGAGAGTGAGGACAAAGCCGGAGAATTAGCCAAAACGCTCATTAACAAAGCTAAGGAGGAATTGAGTGATACTCTCATCCAAAGAAAAGTTTTAGAATTTATAGAGACAATCGTAGTCTACAAATTTCCTAACTTAAGCCGCGAGAAAATAGAAACCATGCTGAATTTAAACTTGCTGAAAGAGACTAGAGTTTATCAAGAAGCAAAAGCAGAAGGTGAAGAAGAAGGTGAAATCAAGGCTAAATTAAAAATTTTGCCAAAGCTTGTGCAACGAGGGATAAGCATTCAAGAGATAGCAACAATTTTAGAATTAGATACTGACACTATTAGAAATGCTTTGCTTTGAAAAATCTTAAAAGCGTTGGGCGAAAGATGCACAAGTGAGGTATATTTTTGTGTTTTTCAACAAGTTTGTAGATTAATAGGCGATATTTCTTTCCAAGCTTCTGATTCATTTGCAGCACACCAAAGGTCACATTTCTGCTGAAGATTTAACCAAAGCTCAGGAGTGGTTTGAAATGCTAAGCGCTAATCGAAGCGCCATATTCGGTGTCACGCTTGCCTGTTCATTAACTATCTCAGATACCGTTTTACGAGATACATCAAGAATTTGGGCAAGTAAGCGTGATTGTCATGTTAAGAGGTTCAAGGTATTGACGCACTTATTAATCCTCCCGGATGTCTGGGTTTTCTTTTAGTAATCATGATTTTATATTCTAGTGGTAATCCTCGTAATTTACGTCGTAAGCATTCCCATCCTGAAATGTAAAGGTGACACGCCAATTTTTGGAAACAGTAACTGACCATTCTCCTTTTCTGTCTCCTTTCACGTAAATCTCATCATTTTCACTGAAGAAATCTGACAGAATCAATCACTAATCCCGCCTGACACCATTGACAACTGGCTTAACTTCAGAAGGATCAGAAAATGGATCGGTACCACCACTCCAATTGAAATCACTAATCCTGAAACTTATACCACCTAATTCTTGCACTGGATTGTAACGCAAGGTAATTCCAAAAGTGCGGCGACTATATTCTACGATGTAGTCGGTGCTGGTACGTGCCCCAGTGTCCAAGTTGATTGTTGTTTGAAAGCCAACCCGAAATGGCCCGTAAATTTGCTGTACAATTTCACCACTAAATACTCTGTTATCAACAGAACGGTCAAATTTGAAAGGCGATAAGCCACTATTTAGACCTTGGGAGTAACTAACTCTAAAGGCGGTATAATCAAATAAGGGTCGAGAGAAATGACCAAACTGCCCTTCTAGACCAACCGTACCAGTAAAGGTGTTTTGAGTATCACCACTGCTGTAATAACTCGTAGTACCAGTCAGCCCAGCAAAAGTTTGAACAAAAGGAACTACTGGGTTTGGTGTATATCGTAATCCCTCAGTGGGTGTCGGTGGTAACCCTTTTCCCCGCCAGAGTAAAAAGCCTTTATTGAGAGCTGCACTCGCTTGTAGACGACTCAGTGAAATGCGATCATTATCTCGCTTAGGTTTGAGCAAGTCTTGGCGGTCTGTTTCAGCATCAATATATTGAGCACTACCTTGATAGCTCAAAGTGACACCGGTGTTGCCTAAAGGAATCACAGGAGAAGTAAGAATACCGCCAATGCTACTCTGGACAGTTTGAAAGCCGAGGCTACCATTGTAAAAGCGATCGCGGTAACTATATTCAAATGTAGCCTTGTAGGGATTTTGATCACCTAATAACTGGCGTAGCTGCAAATTCGCCCGCAGGTTATTTTGTATATCGCCTAAGTCAAGACTCGTCAACAATGCAGAACCCGTTACATCCGTTCGTGGACCCAAAGTAGACCTCAATCTTGACTTGAAGCCAAACAGCGATACAAAATTACCAATGTTACCAGTGACTGCTTTTTGAGCGAAAAATTCCGGTGCAATGCTAAAGCTCGTCCCTTCTGTATTGATGAGTTGGAAGCTACGCTCAACAAATAAGCCCCCTCGTTGATCTCCATCAAAGCCAACAGATGCGATCGCAGGGGTAACATCTCGCTTGTTACGGTCAATCACCTGCTCATCCTTGGGAATGGGTAAAGACGTTCGTTGATCCAAAACTAAACGTTGTCCTTGTGTCTTAATCCGGTCTCGTAAAGGTGTCTCGCGCGTCAGAGTCACTTTGTCTGCCCTGATGACTAACTCTGGAGGTGAAAAAGGATCGTTGGTCAGGCGGACATCCCTCGCTTGCCAACCTCGGGGATTAAAATCAACTCGTCCAGCTTCAAAACGTACTCGTCTGACTTGACCGCCTTGTTTTGGCGCAGCTAGGTTATTCGCACCCCTTCCACCACCTACGTTAATGTTGAGTCCACCAGGACTGCTTGCTTGCAAAGGTTGATTTTCTATAATGCGATCGCTCAGAGGACGCGCTGGTGTTCCTCCCGCTGTGATGTCCGTGGGTAGGAAAGATAAATCTTGCCCTGCTGTTGGTAGGAAAATATCACCTCTGCCGTTTGTCAGTTCTCCATTATCTTGGACAAGATTATAAGTAAAGCGTTCACCGCGTAAAACTTGACCGCCCCGTGTTAAAGCAACGTTTCCTTCTCCAACTGCAATCAAATTGTTCAAACTCACTTGCAGGCGATCAGCATCTACAACTGCTCCATCAAACCGCACTACCACATTACCTTCAGCCGTGACAATCCGCCGCTGCTCGTCATACTCCTGTCTATCAGAAGTAATTTCCACAATTCTTCCTCCGGCTGTCGGCGTGCTGGATGGTGGAGTTGTGCCAGATGGTTGATTTTTTTGACTGGTTGTGCTGTTCTGTTGTCCTGTTGGTGCTGACTGAGTTGGGGAATTTGGGGTAGGAGTCGATGGCTCAGTTGTTTGGTTGCGAGTCTTGAATTCGATGTGTACTGGTTGTTCGTTTGGTGATTTTTCTGTTGAGGCGTCACCCTGAGTTGGTGTTTGGGCTGTCTTGATAACGCGTCGCGACACCTTTTGAGATAAGTTCTTCAGCTTGGTGAGTGTTTCAGCTACTGGTTCTCCAGCAAAAAATGTTTTAGTTGCTGGATTTGTACTGTCACCATTGGATGGGTAAGAGGTTTCGGGCTGCTGTAGCGGATAACCAACTGAAACCTCACTCAATGAAGCTGCACTTTTAGAAGCGGTAATGGGAGAAAATTCAGGTGGTAAACTTTCCGGCTCACTTGGTGCTGCTAAAGTTTTCCCACTATAAATTGATGGCTTTTGGGCAGCAGTTTGCAGTGGAGTCGTTTCTTGTTGTCTTAGTGATTTCTCTTTTTGTAGTGCTTTTGCGTCAGTCGTTAAGACTGAGATGGGATTTGCAGATTGTGAAGATTCAAAAATAGGAGACGGTTCGGGCGGCGGAACTGGATGAGGCATACTCTAGCACCGAATCAAGCTAACAAACAGCCAATAAGTAGCTGGAAGGACATTACAAATTGTGCCTTCCAGCTGTTGCCTTTGATCTAGATTAAGATTTTGGCAAGCCGCCCCGGAGGAGGACACGCGCTCTTTGTGTAAGCGTAAGCTCACAGGAGGTATTCCTATGCAGGCGACGGGCGAAAGGTTTCCCAATTTGAGCTAAGTGTCCTTTGGCGTATAATGTCGTCCGCCTTCCGGTAGTCGAAGAAGATTTGTCGCGTTTTTACTCAAGATCCTGACGACCAGGGTTACGAGCAGGGTCACTTGACAAAAATCCAAAGACGAACAGAGAGACAAAAAAGCCAACAACTATATAAACAATGATTTTTAAAGTCAGCATTAGAGATATCTCCTTCGGATATGAGAAGCTTTCAGTGTCTGCAACGCAGAAAAGATAGCTTCTTTATCTTACCCAAATATTGTTCTCTTTTTGGATAACACTGATAGTAGATGTCCAAACAGTTGCTTTCTACCGAGTGAGTAAAAAGTCTTTTACTTTGTTTGCAAAGAAACTTAACAAAGAATTTTACCCGGCAACTAGTGTCCTAGTTTAGGGTTACCTGAGTTTCGGTCTCCTTGATTTTAAGCGTTGAGATCGTTAATGTCTCTAGTTAGGGTTAGACGTTTACTTGAGACAGATGTTTCCTGGCAACAGACGAAATATATTCTTGATTTTTAGTGTTAGGAGTGCAAGCGCCTCCGGCGAGCGCTATGAGCGCACTTGGGGCAAGGGTTTTAACGAAAGACAGCCCTAGTACCGTGCTCGTCCCAAGGGGACACGCGCAAGGGACGCGGAATTTGCACAATGAGAAATGGACTGCGTTCCGCTGCGCTAACAAAATTCCAAATATAATAGACCTCTTGCAAAAGTCAGGGAGGTACAAAGTTAGCCATTGAGTAACAGGCTATTGCCGGAGGCGCTTGCACTCCTAACGCCAAGTTTATTAATAATCTTTTCTTATAGACTCTTGGAATGAATGCGAAGTTCATAATTATACAAACCTGCTATTCGGTTAAACCTTAAACTAAATCTTTTCTTACGGTTTCGATAACGGTCTGATAAAATTTTAAATATTTTTAATTTTCGATTTAATTAAAACCAGCAAACGGTTACAACTGTAAGGCCTAATGAATCAGATCAAATAGCACTAGAACTGATGATTAAGCACGATTACAGTCAATCTTCTCAAGCTCGCAATCGTTTTCTCAGCCACCAAACCATAAAACCAACAATGATTCCAACTATCAGACTGGCACTTAAAGGATAGTTGCAAAAGAAGTTAACTTGCTTAAACCGAAAAATATCTTTACAATCTTTTGCTGTTTCTTTTACTAGAGATACGGTTGCTATACCAGCACCTACAACAGCTACAAGCTCTTGGAAGTTACGCTCTCGTTCAGATTTTTCGAGTTCTACACGACTGCGAGTAGCGTTAATTGTATCTTCTAAAAGTTGCAAGCCAAGCTGCATATTTTCGACATCTTTATTAATTTGTGGTAAATATTTTTTGTTGGCTAGGGTGCTAAATTTTTCTAAAAAATCTAGCTGATTATTTTGACCTGCTTTTTCTTTAATCAAAGCCAAGCGAAGTTGATAATTAGATAAATTAATTTCAATAATTTTTTTTTGAAAAGAGAGGTTGAGTAAGTCGATTGTATATTGCTGGAGAATGTTATCAATATTATTTAAAATCTGGCGAGAGTTGGTAATATTCTGCTTTTCTTGCCTAGAATTACTTTTATTGGTAATTTTTCTATTTTCTTCAATCTGTTTATAATGATTGAGCAGAGAGTCTTTAACTAAACGACTTTGCCAATAAGCCCACGTAATCTTATTTCGATAACAAAATAACCCCATCCAATCTTTATAAAATTCCGCAGCTTGTTCTGCGCTCTCTCGATTAGTATAAATAGCAATAATCACATGATTTTCGTGACTATTTAGAGCATTTGTTGCTTTTTTTAGGCTATCATTTGTATTTTCTGAACGCCATATTTCAAAAACTTTTCCGTCTAAAAAAGTACCTTGTTCTGGTTGCCAATAAGTATCTTTAAATAAAGCATAGTAGCAATCTTTGGCAATATCTTCAGGATTTTGAGACGAGTTTTCAGGTAGCCAACCAGAAAGTAACCAGGTTTTTCCAATTGTTACCAGTTCTTTATTTAATTTTTGTTCGATTTCAGTTTTTAAGATTGCAAAAGACTTAGCTGGTTGAGTTTCAGTTTGATTATTAATAGAACAATCAAGCTGTAAGCCATAAGTGTCATTTAATCTAACAGCATAATAGTATCCTTCTAAAGTTTTATTCTGAGAAATAAAGTTAATTTGAGTAGGATGGGTAATCTCTAAATACTCAGTTTCAATGTCATGATCGTGGAATTGAGTGTCAGAGGGTAATTGAGCTAAAAAAGCTGCTTGGTTTTTTTGTGTTTCTGCATCAGTTGTGTTTAAAGAACTTTTTAAACCATATAAAAACAAATCGAGTGTAGGATAGATTAAATCGCTCATTATAATGGAAAAACTAATTTGATGGATTGGATTGAGATAAAAGTTGCTTCCATTTTTCTAAAAATGTGGCTTGTTTAACTGTTTCTTCTGGTTTTTCAGAATTACCAACAATGATTACAACATTATTTAGTTGGCTTTCGTAGCCTGTAGCTTCAGATTTTGGTTTAAAGCCTTTAGCTATTGGAGCCTTGTCATGAGAAATGAGTTTACTAATTTCAGCTTCAGTAGGAAGTAAATCATCAGGAATTTCTTCTACATTATCTAAATGAGATTTATAAAATTGATAAGACTGATTTAAGTCAGGATTAGAACTTATTATTTCTAATAAACGTCCTTTAGTATAGTTTTCCCAAGCTTTGGGCTGGGTTTCTAATTGCTTTGCAACTTCCTTGAAATTTTGTTTTTCTTGTTCTCTAAGGGCAGTTTTTAAATCTTGAAATGCCAAAAGAAAAGCGATGACAGTATTGTCAGCTTTGATATTCATAGATTTTTATACTAAACTCACTACTAATATTATAAACATAAGTTAAGTGAGATGATTACAGTAGATATTTGATATTCAGTTTTAATTTTTTTAATTAAATGTGTTTTTTTATACTTTCCCCAGCGTAAATTAATATAGTCGGACTTACGCACTGTACAAAAAGACTGGATTATGCGTAACGTGCGCGAGCGCGTGAAAACATTGTCTGTATTTGCGGATCAATTCTACTGCAGCGGCAAAATGCTTGATTCTATCTACAATGCACGTTCATTTTCCGCAGTGTGCATAAGTTGATTTTACTTACACCTAAATAAGAAGTAAAAGAAAGGCTTATGTCCTCGCTAGTTCAAAACCCCGACTTTATCGAGGTGATTTATGTCTACTATGGTGATATTTACACAATAAAATTTTTGTAAATGTAGAAAATATATATAATTTATTGCACTAATGTCTAGTAATTTTTCGTAAGAACTAAATAATGCTGTGAATTAGGTATTAAAGCTGTGGGCTGATTTTGCCTACAGTTCAACGAAAAGTTTTAATTATTAGTCAGGTAATAAAAATGGCATCAGAATGGGCTGCTCAAATTATTGGAATTAATTATTACCCAGAGTACACTACTTTAAAGCCGCTAACAGCAGCGGCAGAGGATGCTGAGAAAATTGCCGAACAATTAGAACAATACGGTTATAGACCTTTTCGCACTCAGTGTTTACCTAGAACTTTAAACCCCAAGGGAGAAAGTAAAATTGATCGCCAAGGCGCAGTAAAAGTGCAAGAATTACAAGAAGCGATCGCTAATCTTTTCAATCCTCCTCCTCCTAACCCCATCCCAGAAACAGCGTTATTCTTCTTTTCAGGACATGGCTGGTACAACACTGTGGCGGGTAAGAAAGAAGTATTTTTAGCTACCAGTGATGTCCTACCTGATGCAGAATATGGTATATCCTTAAGTTGGTTGGGAGAGCAGTTGCAAATAAGTCTGGCTAAACGAGTCGTTGTTTGGCTAGATTGCTGCTATAGCGGTGAGTTGCTGAAATATAAACCCACAGATAAAGACTACTGTTTCATTACTGCAACCCGTTCCTACGAAACTGGAGTCGAAATTCCCCATACGCAGGGGTTGTTGACGGAAACGTTACTTGCAGGATTGAATCCCGAAAATGACGCAGATGGGATCATCAATAGCCACAAATTGGCAGATTTGATTATCAGCCGAATGTCGAATACAGTCCAGTGTCCGTTAATTGCCAATTCCCCACGAGCAATTCTGCTGACAACTAAGTTTTCTCAAAAAAGCTTTCAGGATAAGTGTCCCTATCGTTCCCTGTCATATTTTACCGAAACAAAGGAAGATGCTGAGGTTTTTTATGGGCGGAGTGCGCTAACTCAGGAGTTGATTCAACAGGTAACAGAGAAGCATCGCCTAATTGCCGTATTAGGAGCTTCCGGTAGTGGAAAATCATCTATGTTACGGGCTGGGTTACTCTACCAGCTGAAGCTAGGACAAGAGATTCCAGGGAGCGATCGCTGGACTTATATTACTCCGTTTACGCCTAAAGAATCTCCTGTTAACAGTTTACAGGAGGCTTTTGCACTCTCCTTGCCTAATCTTTCTCATCCAGGGACAACAGCAACCCCACCCCCAACCCCTCCCCGTTCACGGGGAGGGGAGCGTTTGCCTCAGCAAATGCGGGGTGGGGTTGGGACTGTATTGCAACGAAGTGAAAACCGCTCTATTGCCCATGTCATCGGCAAGGAGTTAAAAGCATTAAACACACCAGTTATCTTGATTATCGACCAGTTTGAAGAATGCTTTACCATGTGCGATGACAGCCAGCGCCAAGAATTCTTTGACTGTTTGCGGGAATTAATTGACTGTACAGATAACCTCTATATTTTCATTGGGATGCGATCAGATTTTCGGGCGAGATGGCGAGAATATCCCGAATATGCCAGCAAAATCCATAAACCTTACATCAACGTCGAACACTTAACCCGTGAGGAAATTGAAGAAGCGATTACTAAACCGGCTGATTGGGTAGGATTAGGCATAGAAGGAAGGTTAAAACAGCAACTAATTAATGATGTTGAGGATTACCCCGGAAGTTTGCCCTTGCTGCAATATACGTTGACAGAATTGTGGCGTGAATCGATAAATCAAAGCGATGAACTTCTCAGCCTCAAAACTTATCAGGATTTAGGCGGGGTTGAAGGAACGCTACAAAAACGCGCCGATGCAGTTTACGACAGTCTTTTACCAACAGAAAAAACTGTGGCGCGGCGGATTTTTCTAGAATTGACGCAAATGGGAGAAACTACAGATGTCAGGCGGCGCGAGCGTTTGGGCGAGTTGGTTAATTCCCATCATTCCTTGGAACTTTTGCAACAAGTGAGTGAGAAGTTAGCGGATAAAGATGCACGATTAATTACAAAGACGGATGAGCCGGATTCCCAGGATGTAATTTTAGATGTTGTCCACGAAGCCTTAATTCGCCACTGGCAAAAGTTGCGGGATTGGAAAGAAGAATATAAGTTGGGAATAGGCATTGAGCGTCAGATTGAAGCGGAAGCCCAAGAATGGAAGAAAAATGATAAAAAGCCAGGATTCCTTAGAAAAGATGACAGATTAGCAGTAGCAGAGGGATATTTAGCTAGATTTGGTGATTGGCAAATGCTGAATGGGGTAGCCGAGGAGTATATTCAGGAGAGTCAAGAACTGCGAAATCGCCTGGTTCAAGAAGAGAAAGAACGCCAACAACAAAAGTTGGCAGCAGCACGGCGGCAAAATCGAGTTGTTACATTGTTTAGTATTGGGTTAGCTGGAGTAGCTATCTTTGCAGGTTATCAATGGTATGATGCGCACAACAAAGCCAAGGAAGCAATACAACAAAGTGCGATCGCTCTGGCGCAACGAAGTTCTGAATCTTCGCTAGTATCTAACAGGCAAATTGAGGCTTTAATTGCAGCTACACAGTCAAACAGACAACTTTCAAGTAGAACACTTAGGAAAGATGTCAATTTAGAACAAACGGCTAACCAGCAAGCTGTAGTCGCACTAAGGCAAGCAATCTACAATATGCAAGAGCAAAATCGCTTGGAAGGGCATAGCAATTGGGTCTATAGCGTCGCATTCAGCCCCGATGGCAAGACCATCGCTTCTGCTAGTGCTGACAATACCGTCAAACTCTGGAATGCGGCTACAGGCAAGGAAATTATTACCCTCAAAGGGCATAGAAATTATGTCCGTAGCGTCGCATTCAGCCCCGATGGCAAGACCATCGCTTCTGCTAGTGCTGACAAAACCGTCAAACTCTGGTATGCGGCTACAGGCAAGGAAATTACTACCCTCAAGGGGCATAGTAATTCGGTCTATAGCGTCGCATTCAGCCCCGATGGCAAGACCATCGCTTCTGCTAGTACTGACAATACCGTCAAACTCTGGAATGCGGCTACAGAGAAGGAAATTACTACCCTCAAGGGGCATAGTAATTCGGTCTATAGCGTCGCATTCAGCCCCGATGGCAAGACCATCGCTTCTGCTAGTGCTGACAAAACCGTCAAACTCTGGTATGCGGCTACAGGCAAAGAAATCACCACCCTCAAGGGGCATAGCTATGATGTTTGGGGCGTAGCATTCAGCCCCGATGGCAAAACCATCGCTTCTGCTAGTGCTGACAAAACCGTCAAACTCTGGTATGCGGCTACAGGCAAAGAAATCACCACCCTCAAGGGGCATGGCAATTGGGTCCGTAGCGTAGCATTCAGCCCGGATGGTAAGACCATCGCTTCTGCTAGTGCTGACAAAAATGTCAAACTTTGGAATGCGGCTACAGGTAAAGAAATCATTACCTTCAACGGGCATAGCAATTATGTCTATAGCGTAGCATTTAGCCCCGATGGTAAGACCATCGCTTCTGCTAGTGCTGACAATACCGTCAAACTCTGGAATGCGGCTACAGAGAAGGAAATTACTACCCTCGACCGGTATACCTATTATGTCTGGGGCGTAGCATTCAGCCCGGATGGTAAGACCATCGCTTCTGCTAGTGCTGACAATACCGTCAAACTCTGGAATGCGGCTACAGAGAAGGAAATTACTACCCTCAAGGGGCATAGCGATTTGGTCTATAGCGTCGCATTCAGCCCCGATGGCAAGACCATCGCTTCTGCTAGTGCTGACAATACCGTCAAACTCTGGAATGCGGCTACAGGCAAGGAAATTATTACCCTCAAAGGGCATAGAAATTATGTCCGTAGCGTCGCATTCAGCCCCGATGGCAAGACCATCGCTTCTGCTAGTGCTGACAATACCGTCAAACTCTGGAATGCGGCTACAGGCAAGGAAATTACTACCCTCAATCGGCATAGCAATTCGGTCTATAGCGTCGCATTCAGCCCCGATGGCAAGACCATCGCTTCTGCTAGTACTGACAATACCGTCAAACTCTGGAATGCGTCTACAGGTAAAGAAATCATCACCTTCAACGGGCATAGCGATGCGGTTCGTAGCGTAGCATTCAGCCCGGATGGCAAGACCATCGCTTCTGCTAGTGCCGACAATACCGTCAAACTCTGGAATGCGGCTACAGGTAAAGAAATCATCACCCTCAACGGGCATAGTAATGAGGTCACTAGTGTAGCATTCAGCCCCAATGGCAAGACCATCGCTTCTGCTAGTGCTGACAAAACCGTCAAACTCTGGGATGCGGCTACAGGTAAAGAAATCATTACCCTCAACGGGCATAGTAATGAGGTCACTAGTGTAGCATTCAGCCCCGATGGCAAGACCATCGCTTCTGCTAGTGCTGACAATACCGTCAAACTCTGGAATATGTACCCAAATCACCTTAAAAATTTAATAATTTCTGGTAGTCTCAACGATCTGATGAGCTACAGTTGCAATAGGCTACGTGGTTATTTACAATCAAATCCCAATGTGAGCGATCGCACTCTCTGCGATGGCATTCCTACCAAAAGCAATTAGCTTTGCAGCCAGAAATCAATTACTGCTACTGCGATCGCACTTTCGGGAAACTTTGGGGCGAGTGCTTACAAAAATCAAACAATGCACTTCTTAAACCTACATAATGAATGCGCGTTTCTTTTGCCTTACCTATTTACCTCCACAAAAAATTAGGGTGTACTTGCCCACTTTCTGGATAATTCCTAAGCAATGTACACCCTACATTAGATTTGCCAACAGTTTAGCCGACAGCAGAAAGTTCTCGCTTGAAGAAAGCTTGTAAAACTGTTTGGGCTATTTGAGGACTCGTCAAACTGATTTCTGCTTTAGATTGATTTGGTTCAGCATGTTCCACTAAAGCATCTGGCACACCAATGCGTTTAACAGGAACAACGATGTCCGCATCTAACAGCGCTTCTGCAATTGCTGAACCGAAGCCACCCATAACACAACCTTCTTCCAAGGTGACTACGCGACCAATTTTCTGGGCTAATGGCAAAATTAATTCGGTATCTAGAGGCTTAGCAAAACGGGCATTAATCACAGTGGCTTCGATGCCATGTTCTGAAAGAATTTCCGCCGCTTGCAGTGCCGTATTCACCATTGTGCCGTAACCTAGGATCAACACATCATCACCGTTACGGAGAATTTCTGCTTTGCCGATTTCTAAAGCTTCCCAACCTTCTTCCATCAGGGGAACGCCGTAACCATTACCGCGAGGGAAGCGCATGGCAATTGGTCCTGTGGTATGCTCAACACCAGTGACTATCATTCGTTGCAGTTCTGCCTCATCTTTGGGTGCCATCAGTACCATGTTAGGAATGCAACGTAGATAGGCAATGTCGTACATTCCTTGGTGAGTCGGACCATCAGCACCAACGATTCCCGCCCTGTCCAGACAGAAGAATACTGGCAAGTTTTGGATACAGACGTCGTGAACGATTTGGTCGTAGGCGCGTTGCAAGAAAGTGGAATAAATAGCAACAACAGGACGTATTCCGTCAGTTGCTAGTCCCGCAGCAAGGGTGACAGCGTGTTGTTCGGCAATACCAACGTCGATATATTGATCAGGTAGTTTGGCTTGCAGTTTATCTAACCCTGTCCCTGTTGCCATTGCAGCAGTAATACCAATGATTTTGGGGTTTTGTTCAGCGAGTTTAACTAGGGTATGGGCAAAGACTTTGGAGTAAGCAGGGGGTTTGGGTTTACTGGAAGGGACGGCTTTTCCAGTGGAGATATTGAAGGGGTTTTGGGCGTGGTAGCCAACTTTATCTAGTTCGGCAATTTCATAGCCCTTACCCTTCACTGTTGCGACGTGTACCAAAACTGGTCCTGGGATTTGATGTGCTTGTTGGAAAGTCGCAATCAATTCTTCTAAATTATGCCCGTCCACAGGTCCCATGTAGGTAAAGCCCAGTTCTTCAAACACTGCGCCGACTTTGGGAACAGCCAAGCGCTTCATCCCTTCTTTGATGCGTCCCAGTTCCGGAGAAAGAGATTCACCCACGAAAGGAATTTGCTTAAACTGTTCCTCAAGGTTGTCTTTGAGAAACTGCATCGGCGGACTGAGGCGCATTTTGTTTAGGTAGCGGGGTATTGCACCGACGTTGGGAGATATAGACATATCGTTGTCGTTCAGGACAACCAGCAGATTGGTTTTGGGCATATGTCCAGCATGGTTGATGGCTTCTAATGCCATACCCCCAGTCAGTGCACCATCACCGATCACTGCAGCAACTTTAAATTTTTCGCCATTCATATCCCGCGCTAAAGCCATACCCAAAGCTGCAGATATACTGGTAGAAGCATGCCCTGCGCCAAAGTGGTCAAACTTACTTTCACCGCGCTTAAGGTAACCAGCGATTCCATCTTTTTGCCGTAAAGTATCGAAGCGATCGTAGCGCCCTGTAATCAGTTTGTGAGGATATGCTTGGTGTCCTACATCCCAAATGACTTTATCACGATCTAAGTCCAGCGTTTGGTAAAGCCCCAACGTCAACTCTACAACACCCAATCCCGGTCCTAGGTGTCCGCCAGTGGCTGCTACAGTTTGAAGATGTTTGTCTCGAATCTGACGAGCAATCTGTTGCAGTTGTCTTATTGATAAACCATGCAACTGGTTAGGATGGGTAATCTCACTCAAGTGCATATTGTAGTGTTTTCCTCTCTACTTTTTCGTATTTTTGATTTTCCCACGCTCAGGTAAAGCAGTACCTCATACAGTCTGCCATTTATTTACCAATACTGGAGTTGAGGTACAGCAATAGTTTGAACGGAAATCAACACCTTTGCATTTACAAAGTTTTACGCAAATGCTGAGAGTTCTTAAAACAATGTATATGTTTGCTTCAAGGAGAAGATTCTGGACTATTATTACCACCTGGAACTGCTGGCGTTTCGGCTTGTGGCTGTTGTCTTTGCAAATATTTACTTAATACATCAGCCATATCCCCACGCATCATCGGTTGTGAGGGTGAAAGATTACCTTTTGTATCTGTATTGAGAAATCCCTCACTTGCTACTGTGGCGATCGCCTTTTTTGCCCAAGCAGGAATAGAACCGGCGTCTGGATATTGGGAAAGAATCTTACTTTACGCTTTCATCTGGAAATTGAAAAACTCCATATGCCTGGGCAAATATAGCCAAAGCTTCAGCCCTAGTTATTCTTTGATTTGGAAAAAAAAGATTGCCGCGATAGCCTTTCATAATATCGGTTTTTAAGACTATCTGAATGTCATTAAATGCTGGATTGGAAGAAGCGACATCTGTCACTTTTACATTCTCTTTGGTAACAGCTTGTCGTTTCTCCAGATGAAAAGCTTTCACCATAATAGAGGCTAATTCTGCCCGACTTAACAAACGTTCTGGATAGAACTGTCCATCCGGGTAGTTCGTCATCACTTTGGCAGCAACTACCTGTGCAATTGGGTTGGATGTTTTTTCAGTACTAAATTTTTCTTGGGCAAAAGCTATGTTAGGAACTAATTGCAGTAGTCCGACCAATGAAAGAGTACTTAGAAGCTGACGCATTATAACAATTTAAAATTCAAAATTCAAAATTCGCTCGTTCAAAAAGAAATATATTTTCAGTTGGTGATTTCTACCCCTAATTTACGATAACAACTGCTTTGGATTGCAACTGTGAATGCAAGAATTGCCAACTTTGGTTTGCCTGTTTGCACCCCAAACAGCACATTCATTGACGAATTTATGTTTAGTAATGTTGCGTACAACTGGGAGAAATTTCCTAAAATCAAAACAGCCACAACCAAATTGGCAGAGTCAGTAGCAACATCATAGAACCCATAGCTAATGCAGTCACAGCAAGGTCGCGGTCGAGATCAAAAGTTTCGGCAATCACCAGCGTAGCAAAAGCTGGGGGCATAGCCATTTGCAGAACAATCGCCCGTGCTATTGTCCCAGTTAAACCGATAAATGGTAAAATACTACCTAAAATCAGGGGGACGAGTAGCATTTTGATTGCGATGCTGATGCTTGCCCTTGGTAAACTGTGCCACGAAGTCAGTTTGCTTAATCGCATCCCAATAAGTACCAGAGATAGAGCAACACAACTCCAAGCAACTAACTCTAACCAAAATTCAACTGGTGCAGGGATTTTGACTTCCCGAAACAGCAAGCCAAACCCAAAACTCCATAGAGCGGGATTGATAGCAATTGCCTTCAAAACCTGCAAATGACTATGAATACCACCACCAAAACGAGCTGCCAAGGCAACACCGAGTCCATAAGCTCCTAATGTTGTCCCCAGCAAATCATAAAACAACGCCCAAGCAAAGTATTGTGTGCCAACTAATGACAGGGTAACGGGATAGCCAATATATCCTGTGTTACCAACCATTGCCGCTAAGATAAAACTCCCTTGAGTCGATTTTTGGGGAGCGGTATTTGTCAGATAAGCCTGTCCTTTAATTGCTGCAAGAGCGAAAAGTGCTCCTAGGAAAATGGCTGAGTAGGCGATCGCTGGTGCAATCCAAATTTGTCCTGATAAGTCAGCTTTGCGTAGAAAAACGATAATACCTATCGGCACTCCTATCCAAAAAAGGAACTGTGCCAAACGCTTTGGAACTGTCGTAGACACCCTACGTCCTAAAATGTATCCTACTAGGACTAGGAACACTAATTTGAGATAGAGTTCTAGGAGGTTTGTCAAAATTAAACCTATAGATGTAGATGCAACATTTTACCTATTGCGTTCCCTATTCTCCAGTTTACAATTTGTTATGATATTGAGCAAACGCAGGAGTTGAGCTTTGGATAATGCTGGGTTTTCCGAGAAACCGCAAAACAAACCATCTAGTTCCGGCCCAGATATTCCGGAAGCTTTGCGTGATACTCCTGATACACCACCCAAGAAGGTCAACATTCGCCCGTTGTATTTGATCATTGGTGGAGTGGTAGGAGTTCTCTTGATAGCCGTTGCGAGCGGTTTTTTATTTTTCGTTGTCACGCCAAAAAAGACGAAAAATTCTCAACCTTCCCCTGCGAATTCAACTCCCGCAACTGCGTCAAAATCGGGTAATTCCGCCACATCAAAAGATAATACAGTTTTAGGTCATTTTCCTTACTCAGAAGCGCCTGAGTCTGAACTACAACCGATCTCTAGTGATAGACGTCTGAGAATGCGAAAAGCAGCCGCGCAAAAGTTTATAGAAATGGCAGCAGCCGCACGGAATGCAGGTGTGGTAATAGTACCTGTTTCTGCTTTTCGCTCTATAAAAGAGCAAGAACAGTTGTTTTTTACCGTTGGTGCCCAGCGGAATCAGACGCCAGCGCAACGGGCTGCTGTCAGCGCCCCCCCCGGTCACAGCGAACATCACACAGGTTATGCTCTAGATGTTGGGGATGGCGCAGCACCAGCAACAAATCTCACTACCAACTTTGAAAAAACTAAGGCTTATCAATGGCTACAAGCTAATGCAGCACGTTTCAGCTTTGAGATGTCCTTTCCTAAAAACAATGCTCAAGGTGTGAGTTATGAACCTTGGCACTGGCGTTTTGTGGGCGATCGCGATAGCTTGGAAACTTTCTACAAAGCCAGAAATTTGAAACCTGCTCAAATCTCGCAACAGGAAGAGTCGGGGAATGGGGGGAAATGAGGGAGTCAAGCGCGTTTGCGCAGCGCCCCCTCCGGGGCGCTTCGTGCCGTAGGCTGGGAGTGTTAGCGCAGCGAGCCGTAGGCTGGGAGAATTTCCTAGCTTCTGTCCTCATCTTCCCCATCCTCTTGATTAATTTCGCCGCCTTATCCTTGAACTATAAGTTCTTGGCTTTGAAGCTTCAGTGTCAGCTTTTTGATACTCATTCGGAGACTTCTTGTGAAAATATTCTTGCATCACCTGTAACACCATTGGCGCAGCAACACTACCGCCACCACCACCAGAGTGTTCAGCAAATGCCAACACGACAATCTCTGGCTTATCGCTAGGAGCATATGCTCCAAACCATGCATGGTTTGCTTTCATATGATTGTTCCATGCTTCAGCCGTACCGCTTTTACCGGATGTTGGAGGAATTGTTGACACATTAAGAGCCTTACCTGTACCTTCGGCTATCACCTTCCGTAGTCCTTCACGCAGAGTTGCGACGGTGCTTGGCTTCATATTCAGAGATTCTCGCCAGTTTTTTGCTTGTTCATGGTCTTTGAGCAAGTGTGGTTTGACCTTATAACCGCCATTTGCTGGGACACAAAACATCACAGCAACTTGTAGAGGTGTACTTTGCAAAGCTCCTTGACCTATGGACATATTAATGCTGTCCCCTACAGTCCAAGGAATTTTCCACGTTCTCTGCTTCCACGCTTCATCTGGAACATGACCTTTCGTTTCTTCGGTCGTGAACTCAATGCCAGTTCTTTGACCAAATCCGTATTTGCGAGTCCATTCAATTAAGGTTGGACCGCCTACTCCTCTACCGATTTGGTAAAAGAAAGTATCGCTACTCATTGCTAAGGCTCTTGTAAATCCCAATGGACCAAATCCAGCGTGGTTCCACTCCGCAAACGTAACTCTGCCAACAGTCAGAGAACCGTATGTTTGCAGCACTGTATCGGGAGAAAATTTGCCGGATTCTAGCCCTGCTGTCGCAGTGACTATTTTGAAAGTACTGGCGGGTGGAAAGGCGCTACTAACAGCACGATTCAACAAGGGATGGTTTTCACCTTGTATGCTTTGCCAATCTTTTTTAGAAAGTCTTCGCTTGGAGAAGAGATTCGGGTCGAAGGTGGGATGAGACACCATTGCTAAAACAGCACCGTTATTGGGGTCTAGTGCAACAATAACGCCATTACGTCCAGTTAAAGCTTTTTCGGCTGCTTTTTGCAAATTCAAATCTATAGTCAGGTGAATATCACTACCTGCTTTTGCCTGTTTCTCTCCTAGCACTCGAATCGGGCGACCTTTACCATCCACTTCTACTTGCTGACCACCTCTTTCACCCCGCAACAATTTTTCATACGCCTTTTCTACCCCCATTTGACCAATCATATCTCCTGGGCGATAACCTTCTTGTTTCTTTCGTTTCAACTGTTCGGGTGTCAGTTCTCTAGTATAACCCAGGACATGAGCTAAGCTGTCACCCTGCGGGTAGTAGCGTACAGCTTCTGTATGAACTTCTACGTCTTTGAGTTCATTGGCGTACTCCTTCAATACCGTAATTTCCGCTTCGTTCAAGTCACGAGCGATCCGCACCAAAGAAGAGTTAAAACCAGACTCGTCTAATTTCTTTTCCATCTCTTCTACAGGAATGTTGAGAATTTTCGACAGGCGCGGACCAACGACTGACCAGGAAGGCTTAGTATGTGCCATTTGCCATAAGTACACAGAACGCGGATGGCGAGTTGTTGCTAGTAGTTTGCCATTACGGTCAAAAATATTACCCCGTTCCGGTTGTTTGGGAATCATCCGAATCCGGTTTGCTTCAGCTCGCTTGCGATAATTTGCACCTTCCGCAATTTGCAAATATACTAGACGAGCACCAATACCAGCTGTCATCAATAAGGTAAATATGATGAAGAACAACGGCTGGAAACCCTGTCCTACAGTACGTGTCTCTTTTTTGCTCGCTAATTGAGGTTGTTGCAGTAGCCTCATGTCACAAATAGCGATTCTCTGAATCGCATGAACTGTATACGATCGCGCCAAGTCTCTACCTGGGATTGCAAGAAAAACAACCCTAGTAGTGCAGCATTTGTTATTTGGTTTTTGTTATATAGAATAAACCAAATTGTTGTCAGTATTTTGCATGAGGAAATACATCAATTAGCGCTATTCAGAAAAAATATGAGAATGTACTGAGAATTTAGCAGAAAAGGTAACCTGATTTTACAACGCTTTTGTTGAAGAGAAACTACAAACGACATGGTGGCAACAATCACATTATGATCGCTGCCACCATCTCCGAATGAACAGTTATACAAAACGAAGAACCTATTATTGATGGGGTTCCCCTACACCCTTATAACGCGCTTGTGCCACGCTACGCGCTTCATTACTGGCTCACGCCACATGCCTCAACGCGCTTAACCCGCGCACGGTGAGACAGCGCTGCAGGAGGGTCTCCCTCCGTAGGCGACTGCGAACCCGAAGGGCAGTGGCTCCCTTACACCCCTAATTGATGACTGTGTTCTGTGTTCTTTGTTGTTAATCTCCAGATCTACCTCTTGAGTTTTTAGTTTTCAGTTTTGACTCTTCAGACTCAGATTTTTGATACTTACCTGGATGCTTCTTGTGAAAATACTCTTGCAAGACTTGTAAGACAACTGGTCCGCAGTCGGTACCACCATGCCCACCAGAGTTTTCACCAAACGCTACAACGACTATCTCTGGCTTATCAGCAGGAGCATATGCTCCAAACCAAGCATGATTTGGGCGATTAATACCAGCTTCAGCAGTACCACTCTTACCTGCTGCAGGGGCAATTGATGGTACATTCAACAGTGTCCCTGTACCACCTGTGATCACTTGGCGCAATCCTTCGCGAAGTACTTTGATCGTACTTGGCTTCATATTCAGAGATTCCCGCCAGTTCTTTGCTTCTTCATGGTCTTTGAGCAAGTGTGGTTTTACTCTATAGCCACCGTTAGCAGGGACAGAAAACATAATTGCAGATTGTAGTGGAGTGACTTGCAAAGCACCTTGACCAATGGACATATTGATAGTGTCGCCCACAGTCCAAGGCATTTTCCACAGTTTTCGCTTCCAAGCGTCATCTGGAACATTACCTTTTGATTCTTCATCTGAAAACTCAAAACCGGTTCTTTTTCCAAATCCATACTTGCGAGTCCATTCAATCAAGGTTGGACCACCGACTCTGCGACCAACTTGATAGAAAAATGTATCGCTACTCATGGCGATCGCACGCTGAAATCCCAGTGCACCAAATCCAGCATGGTTCCACTCACCGAAGGTAACTCCCCCAACAGTCAGAGAACCGTAAGTTTGCAGCACTGTGCTAGGAGAAAATTTACCCGATTCCAACCCCGCAGTTGTGGTAATGATTTTGAAAGTACTCGCAGGTGGAAAAGCACTCAAGGCGCGATTGACTAGGGGATGTTCACTACCTTGTAGAGTTTGCCAGTCTTTCTGAGAAAGTTTTTGCTTGGAGAAGATATTCGGGTCAAATGTTGGATGAGACACCATTGCTAAAACAGCTCCAGTATTGGGATCTAGTGCGACAACTGCACCCCTACGAAGTGTCAAAGCTTTTTCCGCTGCCTTTTGTACATCTAAATCTATAGTTAGGTGAATATCATTACCTGCTTTTGCCTGTTTTTCTCCTAAAACTCGAATTGGGCGACCTTTACTATCCACTTCTACTTGCTGACCACCCCATTCACCCCGCAACACTTGTTCATATGCTTTTTCTACTCCCATCTGACCAATTACATCTTGCAAGCGGTAGCCTTCTGATTTCTTTTTTTTCAACTGTTCGGGTGTCAGCTCCCTAGTATAACCGAGTATATGAGCTAACTCCTTGCCATGCGGGTAGTAGCGTACGGCTTCTGTATTGATTTCGACACCTGGCAGTTCGTTTTCATACTCCTTCAATGCCGTGATTTCTGCTTCGGTTAGGTCGCGAGCAATCCGTACTAGATTAGTGGCGCTAGCACCTGCCTCGTCTAATTTTTTTTCTATCTCCTCTTGGGGCATATTAAGAATTTTCTCAAGACGCGGACCGACGACTGACCAGGATGGCCTAGTGTGTGCCATTGGCCACAAGTATACAGAACGCGGATAGCGAGTTGTTGCTAGTAGTTTGCCATTGCGGTCAAAAATATTACCTCGTTCTGGTTGTTTGGAAATTGTCCGAACCCGGTTTGCTTGTGCTCGTTCCTTGAATTTATGTCCTTCAAGAATTTGCAAATATCCTAAACGAACATTGATACCAGTGATCATCAACAAGGTAAATACGATAAAAAATATAGGCTGCAAACCTAGTCCAACTGTACGTATTTCTTTCTTTTTGCTGGTTGGAGGTGACTTTACTGTAGACATAGAAAAATATCCAATTCCAAAATAATTTTTTTTGGTATAAAATTAGGTGAAATTCTTTTCTGTATTCCACGTTAAGATAACCAAAACAGTATATTTTTTTGTAAATTCTTCTTGGGGAGTCGAATCAACCAAAGTGTAACTTGTGGTTTGCCGAATCGACTATATTAATCAACAAAAAAATTGAAAATAAGAGGATCTAACTGGTGGATTATGGCTCAACATTTGACGCAGAATCGGGCTGAGAGGACGACTTTTGAGTCGTTGGATGTTGAACTGCATAACGTTTTCAAGTTTTTTAACCAAGATCCAGCAGTACACGGGGTAGATTTAGGCGTCATACACGGAGAATTCTTCAGTATTTTAGGTCCCTCTGGATGTGGCAAGACAACTACGCTGCGCTTAATTGCAGGGTTTGAAAGAGCCGATGCTGGTAAGGTGTTGATTCAAGGTCACTCCATGACAAGCGTTCCCCCTTATCGCCGACCTGTCAACACAGTCTTTCAAAGCTATGCTTTGTTTAATCACTTAAATGTTTGGGAAAATGTCGCGTTTGGACTAAAGTTAAAAAATATACATAGGACAGAAGTTCAAAGCAGAGTTAAAGAAGCTTTGGAACTGGTGAAAATGGAAGGGTTGCGATCGCGCTTTCCCAGTCAACTGTCTGGTGGTCAACAGCAAAGAGTAGCATTAGCACGGGCGCTTGTGAATCGACCCGCTGTTTTGCTACTAGATGAACCTCTTGGGGCGCTAGACTTAAAACTGCGTAAGGAAATGCAGGTTGAACTTTCAAATTTACATCAAGAACTAGGGCTGACCTTTATTATGGTGACTCACGACCAGGAAGAAGCATTGTCCTTGTCAGATCGCATTGCAGTGATGAATCAAGGCAAAATTGAACAAATAGGCACTCCTAATGATATCTACGAACAACCACGTACAGCTTTTGTAGCTGATTTTATTGGCGATACCAATTTATTTGAAGGTGAAATAGCAGGTGTAGATGCTTATAGTGTCATAATTTTTACAAACACAGGATTCTCAATCGTAGTTGCTCGCCAGCAGGACACACCAACTGAAATATCGCAAGCGGTCGTCGTCAGCGTACGTCCAGAAAAAATTCAGCTTTCGCTTTATAAACCCAGTTTGCAAACAAACTGCTTTGAAGGACGGCTCGTCAACATCATGTATCTGGGAACCCACGTTAATTATATTGTCCAATTGACAAACGGTGTACGCATTACCGTTTTACAGCCTAATACTTTTGGTAATTTACCAAATCGTGAAACTCCTATTTATGCTTGGTGGGCCCAAACTGATTGTTTGGCTTTATTAAAGAACTGAGAACACAAAATACAGAATATAGCAATCCGTACAGGAAACTCCAGATACTAACAAGGTTAACTCTTGAGTTTTAACTAATGACTAACAGACGGCACTTTTTAAAAGGGGTAGCAGCACTTTCTAGCTTATCTTTAGCGAGTTGTGGCTGGAGACTCGGTGATGTGCGAGCTTATTCTGCAACGAAAGGTTCTAGCGACCAACTTTTTGTTTATACTTGGGATATATATACAGATGAAGAATTATTCAAAACCTTTAACGCCCAAACAGGAATAAAACCACTGGCGGATGTGTTTGACTCCAATGAAACCATGTTAAGTAAGCTGCAAGCTGGGGGTGGAAGTGCTTATAGTGTCATTAATCCAAGTGACTACATGGTGCGGAAAATGGTCAACTTAGGGTTACTCACAGAATTAAATCATCAGCGCTTAATTGGTTTAGATAATTTCTTTCCCCGGTTCCAAAACCCTAGTTACGATCCCAACAACCGCCATAGTATACCTTTTAATTGGGGAACAACAGGTTTTATTTATAATTCGGAAAAGCTAAAAAATCCACCAGAAGATTGGGACTATCTTTGGCAAAATCAAGAACAATTATCCAAACGAATGACGTTGCTAAATGATATCCGAGAAGTCATGGGTGGAACTCTGCGGATGCTGGGTTACTCTTACAACTCAAAAGACGAAAAGGAAATTAAACAAGCATATGAAAAGTTGAAGGTTTTAAAACCATCAGTTGCAGCCTTCACAACAGATGCTTGGCGCAATCAAATTTTGGCAGGAGATTTACTATTAGCAATGTGTGTCTCATCAGATGCTGTGAAACTCTCTAAAGAAAACCCGAAACTAAAATATGTGATTCCCAAAAGTGGTACCTCACTATGGACAGATACTATAGTTATTCCTAAAAAAGCCCCAAATATAGAAGGGGCTTATGCTTGGATCAATTGGATTTTACAACCAGAAGTAGCAGCCAAGACGAGTCAACGCCTGAATCTTTCTACACCCAATCGTGCAGCGTTTGAGCAATTGCCAAAAAAAGTGCAGAATAATTCCAGCTTGTTTCCCCCAGAGTCAATTCTCAATAAGTGTGAAGGTATAGCTCCTTTAGGGCAAATTGAAGAAGTTTATGAACGTTACTGGACTGAATTAACCAGTGGCTAAAATGCTGAGGCTGTCATCCAAAATCTAAGAGCTAGCGCTCTCTTCTTTTTGAACACCACTTTTGTCTCGTTTCAAACTTTCTTCTAAGGCTTGAATTTGTTCTCTACGGGCTTCCAATTCTAATGAACGACGTGCTAAGTCTTGATTTTGCAAGGTTAGGTTTTGTCGCCACTCTTCTGCTCGATCAGCTTCCTGTCGCAAAAATTCTGGAGTAATACCAGTGGTTAGGTAAACTTTCACCAAATTTAGCACCCAATTTGTGGCATTTTCCAGTCTTTCTATATCCCCTGCGGGGGAAAGTTCTACTAAAACGAGTAAGTTTTCACTTAAAGACTTGCCCTTCCCCAAAAGAATCAAAGCTTCTTCTGGAATGAGCGACCACATATTTTCAGTTTCCTCACGTGCTAATAATCGCAACTGAAGCTGATTTAAAAATTCGTTTTTATGCACTTGGGCTAGATACAGCATAGAATTTTATGTGTGTTTATTTACAGTTAATACATAAAGATAGTATAAATTCTTGAATGGCTAGTGGTTAGTAGTTAAGAATACTTTTATACAAGTAACTACTAACAACTAACATTAAATAATCCCTCGGAACTATGCTAACCTACGTAGGCGATCGCGCAAAATTTCTGCTTGTTTTTCCGCTTCTGCTAAAGCATTCCTAGCTCCTTCGACTACGTCTGGTCGTGCTTGTTCCACAAAATTAGGATTATTTAACCTATTACTCAGAGGTTTAATTTCTCCTTCTACCTTATTTAAACGTTTTTCAATTTTGGCTCGCAGCACGCTGATATCAGCAACGCCAGCAAGAGGAAGTAACACTTGCACCGTACCAACAACATCCGCAAACGTTTCTTTATTTTGCTCACCAGCAAAGACTAAATTCTCAACCTTTGCCAAATCTTTAATATAAGACTGTCCAGTTGTGAAAATTTGGCGTTCATTCTCGCTTTCAGTTTGTAAATTCACCGTTACTTTTATCGCCGGTTTAACATCCGCTTCCGCTCGCAAATTACGGATTGTACGAATGATACCAAACAGCAGTTCAAACTGTTCCTCCAGAGCGGGATCAATTAAGTTTATCTCAGCTTCCGGGTAAGATTGTAAAGATAAACTTTGCTTGGAATCCTCACCTTGTTGTGTGAAAGTTTGCCAAATCTCCTCGGTAATATGAGGCATGAAAGGATGAAGTAATTTCAAAATTCCTTCCAGCACATACGCAAGAGTTTGTTGTGCAGTGCGACGAGAAGTGGGTTCCGAATCCTTCTGGAGACGAGATTTAACAAGTTCAATATACCAATCGCAGAAGTCGCCCCAGATAAAGTCGTAAAGTCCCTTTGCGGCTTCTCCTAATCCATAGTTGTCGATATAGTTATTAGTTTGTTTAACAACTTGGTAGTAGCGAGAGAGAATCCAACAGTCACTTAACTCACTGACGCTTGGTTTTCCCAGTTGTTGCGGCGTTTGCCCATCTAAATTCATCATCACAAACCGCGCCGCATTCCACAACTTGTTCGCAAAATTCCGGGATGCTTCCACCGATGACGACTCATCCGTTTTGCGATTGTACTCCAAGCGGATATTTTGCCCTGCCCCTGCGACTTCCTTAATCAAGGTATAACGCAAGGCATCAGTACCGTATTTGTCAATCAGCAACAACGGATCGATGCCAGTACCAGCACTCTTAGACTGCTTCTTGCCATTTTCATCCAATACCAACCCGTGGATGTAAACATCTTTAAACGGCATTTGCCCTGTAAAATGCCCACCCATCATAGTCATTCTGGCAACCCAGAAAAAGATGATATCAAAACCTGTGACAAGGGTAGTGGTAGGATAGTATGTTGTCAAATCTGGGGTATTATCCGGCCAGCCCAAAGTAGAGAAAGGCCAAAGCCCAGAAGAAAACCAGGTATCCAAGACATCTGGGTCTTGTTCAATCTTGACATTTTCGCCAAATTGTGATGTTAATTTCTCCTGTGCTTCTGCCTCAGACTTCGCGACAACAAACGGTGTATTATCAGTAATTTCTCCGCCTGTTTCACTCACCGCATACCAAGCAGGGATTTGATGTCCCCACCACAGTTGACGAGAGATACACCAATCTTTCAGCTTCACCAGCCAATCACGATACACCTTTGTCCAACGTTGCGGGACAAACTCTGGCGAATTCTTTTGGTCAAGAAATTCCAGTGCATTATCAGCCAGAGGACGAATTTTGACAAACCACTGAGTCGAGAGAAGAGGTTCAATGGGAACTTTGCCGCGATCGCTATAAGGAACAGTATGCTTATAATCCTCCACCTTCACCAAAAACCCGTCAGCCTCTAGACGAGAAACCACATTCTTTCTAGCAACAAAGCGGTCTTGTCCTTGAAACGAACCAGCATTTTCATTCAAAGTGCCGTCCTTATTCATAATATTGATCAACGGCAGATTATGACGCTTGCCCATTTCAAAGTCATTAAGATCATGTGCTGGAGTTATCTTCACACAACCTGTGCCAAAACTGGGGTCAACAAACTCATCGGCAATAATCGGAATTTCCCGATTCATAATTGGTAGAGTTACGGTTTTGCCAATCAGATGCTTATATCTATCATCATTGGGATTCACCGCCACTCCAGTATCACCCAACATCGTTTCTGGTCGAGTCGTCGCCACCTCAATATCACCAGAACCATCCGTAAGAGGATAGCGAAAATGCCAAAGATTCCCATTCACCTCCTGATTTTCCACCTCCACATCCGACACCGCAGATTGGGAAGCTGGACACCAGTTGACCAGGTACTCGCCACGATAAATTAACTCTTCCTCGTAAAGTCGGACAAAAGCTTCCAACACCGCTTTGGATAAGTCCTCATCCATCGTAAAGCGTTCTCGCGACCAATCAACCGAGACACCCAAGCGTCGTAATTGATGAACAATCGCCCCTCCAGATTCAGCCTTCCACCGCCAAGCGCGTTCTAAAAATTTCTCGCGTCCCAAATCGTAGCGAGTTTTACCTTCTTTTTTGAGTTGTTTTTCCAGAATTGTTTGCACAGCGATGCTGGCGTGGTCAGTTCCGGGAAGCCACAGAGTATTGTATCCCTTCATCCGGTGATAACGCACAAGGGTGTCAATCAGCGAACTTTCAAAAGCGTGTCCCATGTGCAAGCTACCAGTAACGTTGGGTGGCGGGATCACGATACAGTAAGATTCGCCACCTTTGTTGGGATCAGCTTTGTAGAGTTGGTTTTCTTCCCAAAATTTTTGCCACTTGGCTTCAGTGGAGAAGGGTTCGTAAAGACTAGGAAGGTTAATGTTTGATGCGATCATGCTGGGAAAAGGATACTGTGGAAGGACTTTTATAAATTTTGCCACAGGGTTAAGGAGGAAAAGAGGAAATGAACCGCGAAGACGCTAAGGACACGAAGGAAGAGGAGAGAAGGATGAAGCAGTTGGAAGAAGAGGTGGAACGGTTGGCTTATAGGGTAATTGGGGCGGCGATTGAGGCGCATCGGGTGTTGGGGCCAGGGTTTTTGGAATCGGTTTATCAGCAGGCTTTAGAGGTGGAATTTCGGATGCGTGGCATACCTTATAAGCCTCAGTATCCGGTAACAGTTAATTATAAGGGGTATCCCGTTGGTGAAGGTATACTAGATTTTCTGATTGGTGATGTCTTAATTGTTGAATTGAAAGCTGTTGAGAATCTATCTCCAGTTCACGAAGCTCAAGTTATCTCCTATCTAAAAATGACCAAACATCCCCTCGCCCTTCTTATCAACTTCAAAGTCCCTGTCCTCAAAGAAGGCATAAAACGCATCATCCTCTCTTCTTAATTCTTCCTTTGTGTCCTTAGCGTCTTCGCGGTTCATTATTCATGAAAAATCGAATAGCACCCCGTTCCCCTTGGACTTTTATCCCTACCCTATACTTTACCTCTGGCGTACCTTACGTCATCATCAACACAGTTTCTGTCATTTTCTACAAAAAACTCGGAATAAATAATACTCAAATTGCCTTATGGACGAGTTTTCTTTATCTCCCTTGGGTCATCAAAATGTTGTGGGCACCTATCGTTGATACTTACTCAACCAAAAGAACATGGATTCTTGCCAGCCAATTTGCGATGTTCTCTTGTTTGGGTTTGATAGCCTTTTCTTTACAGTTACCAAATTTCTTTTTTATCTCCCTAGCAGCATTGACCATAGGAGCATTTATTTCTGCAACTTATGACATTGCTACTGACGGTTTTTATCTATTAACTCTAAATCCAGCACAGCAAGCATTCTTTTCTGGTGTTCGCTCACTTTTTTATCGCCTTGCCGTTATCTTCGGTTCAGGATTTTTAGTGTTTTTAGCTGGTCAGCTTGAATTCTCTCTGAAAAATACTCCTTTAAGCTGGACTATTGCTCTTGGTTTTTCAGCTTTAGTTTTGGCAATACTGTTTATTTTCCATCAACTTATTCTACCTTCGGCTGAGTCTGATTCTCAACACCAATCACAAACAGCAATAAACAGACTACCTTTTTTGAATGTTATCGGTTCATATTTTAAACAAGATAAAATAATAAGTATTATAGCATTTATCTTGCTTTACCGATTTGGTGAGGCAATGCTTGTAAAACTAGCCTCGTTATTTTTATTAGATAAACTAGAAGTAGGAGGTTTGGGATTATCGACATCAGAAGTCGGTTTAGTATACGGTACTTTTGGGGTCATTTCCCTAATTTTAGGAGGAATATTAGGAGGGTTTGTGATTTCCAAACATGGGTTAAAAAAGAGTCTGTTTCCTATGGCTTTAGCTATGAATTTACCTAATATATTTTATGTTTATATGGCTTCTGCCAAACCCTCACTTGCATTAGTCTATCTTTTAGTCTCTTTAGAGCAACTTGGGTATGGTTTCGGGTTCACAGCTTTTAGCGTTTATCTGATGTATATTTGCAAAGGTCAATACAAAACTTCTCATTTTGCCATATCTACAGGAATTATGGCATTAGGTATGATGTTACCTGGATTAATCAGCGGTTATCTTCAAGAAAAAGCTGGATATCCATTATTCTTTATATTAGTCTGTTTACTCACAATTCCTGGTATGATAACTCTATTTTTTCTTCCTTTAGATGAGAAGAATGATCGTCAAACAAGAGTAGTGTAAGGTGGGCACTGCCACTAAAACTCGAATATAGTGGGCAGGATCTAACTGGCAGTGCCCACCCTACGTGTGTTTCAAAAATAAAATAGGATTTCTATAGAAAACGCTAATATAATATAAAGTCATCTGCGTCCATCTGCATTGAACTGCGGTTTAAAATTCCAAATTCTATGAGTTACGTTCTAGGAATCGATGGCGGCGGAACTAAAACAGTTTGTCTATTGATAGATGATAAAGGTAAAGTACTTGGTCGTGGTGAAGCAGGAGCATCTAATTATCAAAGTATAGGTACAGAAGCAACACTACAGTCAATTAAGTCTGCAATTTATACTGCCGTCGTTGAAGCACAAAAGTTAACAGATAATATTAAAATTGAAGCGATTTGCATTGGGCTAGCAGGTGTAGGTCGTCCAGAAGATATCGAGGTCGTAAAAGGTATAGTACAAGAATTACAAAATAGCAGCTTGCTTCCTATAACTTGGGAATTATCTGCATCTAATATTATCATTTGTCATGATGCTTTGATTGCTTTAGTAGGGGGAGTTGGTTATCCCGTAGGAATTGTAGTTGCAGCAGGTACTGGTTCTATAGTTTTTGGGCGAAATCATAATGGACAGACAAAACGAGTTGGCGGTTGGGGCTATCTTTTAGGAGATGAAGGTAGCGCTTATCAAATTGCTGTTGGTGGTATGCAAGCAGCATTAAAAGCTTATGATGGACGGGAGATGTCAACAAGTCTTGTTGAAGCGTTCAAACAGTCTCTTGAGCTTGCGACTATAGAAGATTTAATTGAAGTTATTTATCGAAGGGGATGGGGTGTTAAAGAGATTGCTGCTTTGGCACCTATTGTTGATTGGAGTGCAGCTTGCAAAGATGAAGTCGCACAGAGAATTATTGATGATGCTGCGAAGGAGTTAATCAAAGCTACTTCTACAGTTATTGATGCAATTTTTAGTCATGACGAACGTTTTGAGGTTGTGACAACTGGAAGTGTGTGGCAAGGAAAATCAAGAATTCGTGAGAAATTTTCTGCATCACTTCTGACGATGTTTCCTTCAGCAAAAGTGATTTTTCCTCGACATGAACCGGCTTATGGTGCTGGGTTGTTGGCGTTGAATAAGTTGGAGGAAAAGCTAATTTAACTAATAGTAGAGGTAAATAATCATACAGCTGTATTAGTTATATTCGTTATTAGTTTAATCATCTTAATAATTTGAGTCAGTGAGGTCTTAAAAATTGACAGAACAAATATATCTGAAAAAAGAAGTGATTAACAAGAAATCCCCACATTTGCCAACCGTAATCGAACTATGGCGTCGTAATCGTGCAACTCTTGGTTTTTTACCTAAAGGCGCTTTTGAGGAACGTGCTGCAAATGGCGAGATACTTGGAGCTATTGATTCTAAAAAGGGGTGTATTGGCTATCTGTTGTATAGGTGTTCCTATGATCGGATTACCATTGTTCATCTTTGCATTGATTCATTATATCGAGGTAAGGGAGTGGCGAAACTACTGGTTGATTACCTTAAAGAAAGAACTCAAGAAAAATATACTGGGATTGGCTTAAGCTGTCGCCGTGATTATGGGTTAGAACAAATGTGGTCTAGTTTAGGTTTTGTTTCTCAATATGATGAACCGGGAAGGAGCAAAGATGGAAAGTTGCTTACGTTTTGGTGGTTTGATCATGGTCATAAAAACCTATTTTCTGCGGTTCATATGCAGAAAATTGAATCAAAACTTTGTGTGGTTATTGATGTCAATATCTTCTTTGATTTATCTACAAATGAATATATTGATAGTGAAGAATCAAAATTACTGTTGGCTGATTGGCTAGCTCCGGAATTAGAGTTATGCATAACTGATGAAATATTTAACCACATAAATATTATTAGTGATGACTCTGAAAGAAAACGTCAACGCGAATTTGCAAATACTTTTCACGCCTTGCGCTGCCTAAGTCAAACGTTAGATAAGCTGTTGGAATCGTTAAGAGAATTTTTACAGAAAAAAAGTATATTTTTGCCGGAACTAGAGTTGCGTCATTTAGCTAGAGGGATTGCTTCAGATTCTCAGGTTTTCGTAACTAGAGAACAGCGATTATTAGATATAGCAGATGAAATTTATGAAAAATTTAGTTAATTATTCGTTCTAGTAACCTGCTTATTCAACTAGACGAGCTTCGTCGAAAACCTGACTATCAGCCTGTAAGATTAGCTGGTACTCGACTGGAGCAAGTACGAGTTCAAAGGGGACAGGAATATTTATTAAAAAATCATTTTCATTGTGTAAACAAGGGGGAAACTAAGGCTGAATTTCAGCAGCAATTGCGGCGGTTTCTTGCTGAACCAGAAAAATTTGAATGTTATGTCATTCTTGAACAAGAAAATCTACCTCTTGCTTTAGTGGTGTATGGTAAACATAAAAGCTATGAGCTAGAAATTCCGATACTAAGGATTGGAGATAATCCTCTATCAGCCACACTTGCACACCATCTGATTTTTAAGTCAATATTACGTTCTGCTCGTGAACGTCGGCAATTTACAAGAATCACTGACTCTTACTTAGAAGAAACTGTTATTAAAGCTATTCAAGAAGATACTTTTGTCCGAGTAAATAATGGATGGCTGAAAGTGAATTTAGCAGTTGCTGAAACTGCATATCAGCTGTCAACACGTCTCACTAGTACAGTGCGGCGTAAGTTTAGATAGGGTTATACTGCCAAACGCTTCCCCTTAAAAGTCTATATTTACACCCTAACCGAATTTACGCCTTGGAGTACTAGTCTAGCTTCTATGGAACCAGAATACAAATTTTGCCAGCAAATCGCTGCTAGTCTTAATACAGAAACCTTAATTACAGATGTTCAAGCATCGGCAGATATTGAACACTTTCTTTTCCCAGCCAAAATTATTGATGCCGAAATTCCTACGTTTATCATTCCTATTCAACCGAGATGGGCAAAGGATTTATTCGATGAAGAATTAGCGAACCAAACGTTATTTGGAGCTAAACCTGAACTTGCCTTCAACCGTGAAGCTGTGTATTAACCCAAGTTGCTAGTTACCTCCCTGCGCTGCGCGCAGGGGTATCGCGTATGGT